>JAVWBZ010000045.1:1646-9305 GCA_036649255.1 Bacteroidales bacterium | reverse complement strand
TCCACTGCGCAGATTGGGCCCCGCAGTTTTTACAAAAAAATTGTGATTTGGTTTTTGCCACGGTTTGTGAGTTGTTAATTGAGGGTGCAAATATAAAGAAAAAAATGTACCTTTGCACCCGAAAATTATAACCCCTAAAATATAACAATTATGGCAATAGTAAAACCATTTAGAGGATTACGACCCCCTAAAGAAATTGTAAAACAATTGGCATCTCGCCCTTATGATGTGTTGAATTCCGAAGAAGCACGCAAGGAAGCCGAAGGTAATCAATACTCTCTTCTTCGTGTAACAAAGGCCGAAATAGATCTTCCAAAGGGCATTGATGAACATGCTCAGGAAGTTTATGATAAAGTGGTTGAAAATTTTAACCTATTCAAAAAGAACGGTTGGTTAAAAAAAGAAGAAGAAGAAAAATTCTATATCTATGCCCAAACAATGGACGGTAGAACCCAATACGGTATCGTAGGTTGTGCCCATATCGACGACTACTTGAATAATAATATCAAAAAACATGAATTAACACGTAAAGATAAAGAAGAAGATCGCATGATTCATGTGCGCATTACCAATGCCAATGTTGAACCAGTATTCTTCTCATATCCTGCTAATAAAGAGATAGATGCCATTGTTGAAAAGATCGTTAAAAATCAAACTCCCGAGTATGACTTTGTTGCCGATGAAGGCTTTGGTCATCATTTTTGGGTGATTAACGATGCTGCTGTTAACAAAAGAATTGCTGAGATTTTTAAAAATGATATTCCTTACTTGTATGTAGCCGACGGACATCATCGTACCGCTGCTGCTGCTTTGGTAGGAAGCGAAAAACGTAAAAATAATCCTCACCATACAGGTGATGAAGAATATAACTATTTTATGACGGTTATTTTCCCCGACAATCAATTGAAAATTATTGACTATAATCGCGTAGTGAAAGATTTAAATGGACTTTCTCAAGAAGATTTTCTTAAGAAACTGAATGAAACTTTTGTAGTGGAAAAAATGGGTGCTGACATTTACAAACCTTCCAAATTGCATGAATTTAGTATGTATTTGGATGGCAACTGGTATAAAATGACTGCTCAAGAAGGAACTTACAACGATCATGATCCAATTGGGGTGCTGGATGTAACTATTCTTTCTAATTTAGTGCTTGATAGAGTGTTGAATATTAAAGATTTAAGAACAGATAAACGCATTGATTTTATAGGTGGGATTCGCGGTTTGGGTGAACTTAAACGCAGAGTGGACAACGGTGAAATGAAAGTGGCCTTTGCCCTTTATGCCGTATCAATGCAACAATTGATTGATATCGCCGATTCAGGAAATATTATGCCTCCTAAAACTACTTGGTTCGAACCGAAACTTCGCTCAGGATTGGTTATTCACGAATTGGAATAGCCTTTTGCTTTGATTGTGATTAATAATAAAAGAGGTTGCTCGATCATTTAGAGCAACCTCTTTTGTTTTGAGATGGATTGATTTTCATTGATTTACAGATAAAATTTTATTTCAAACACAGGTCCTTATATATAAAAGATATTCTTTTTAAGAGGCATTGCCTCTTAAAAAATTATCCTGTAACAACCTGTTTTACGATTAAAATTAAAAATAATGAAAATTAACAACGAGATTCTTTGTGACTTTATTTATTGTCAATACCAAGCATTTTTAAAAACTCAACAACAAAAAGGAAAACTTTCCGATTATCAAATATTTTATAATCAGCGAAAAGAAATTCAAAAACAATCTTTTGAAACTTCCCTCTCCAACCATAAGAATCGTTTTGATCAAAAGGAAGTTTCTTTAAATTTTCAGTGTTCAACCGATCATATTGATCTGGTATTGGATGCCGTTGAATTTACAACTGACCATAAAATGGTACCCGTTTTTATAACACCGTTTGAAACGGTTACAAAACAAGACAGGGCATTGATTGCACTCCAATCTTATTATGTTCAAAAAGAGGGGCAAACTATCGTTGAAAATTGCAAGGTGATTTACGGGAAATTGTTGAAACAGATAAAATTAAAATGTTTATTATCTTCCAAAGAAATTAAAAAATCGGTTGCAGAGCTGAATAAGATACTGATTGATTCTGTTGAACCTGCTTTTATACTGAATTCTCATTGTACCATTTGCGAATACCATGATCATTGTATGAAGAAGGCTAAAACCGAAGATCATATAAGCCTGTTGGATAGGGCTACCCCTAAAATAATTGAAAAATATAAGAAAAGAGGAATTTTTACTATTCAACAACTTTCCTATTTATATAAACCTCAAAAGAGGAAAAAACAGCGAAATAAATCTGTTTTTTCTCATAACATAGAAATACAGGCTTTGGCTATCCGAATGAATAAGATATTGGTGCAAGTGTTGCCCGCGATAGAAAGGCAAGAAGTTGAATTGTTTATGGATATTGAAGGGAATCCGGATCATAAATCTTATTATTTAATAGGGGTGATGGTGTTAAATCAGGGGGAAGTAACACGCTATTCATTTTGGGCGGAAAAAGAATTGGATGAGATACGAATATGGCAACAATTTCTGGATTGTATCAGCCAATATCCCGATGCGCCCGTTTATCACTATGGTCATTATGATGCTAAAGCTGTTGAGATAATGGGAAAACGCTATAAAACAGACATTCATCCTATTCAAAATCGTTTAATCAATATCAGTCATTCTATTTTTGGGAAAATTTATTTTCCGGTTTATTCCAACAGATTAAAAACGCTGGGTGTTTACATTGGAGCCTCCTGGAGCTCAAATATGGCCACCGGTATACAAAGTCTGATTTGGCGATATGAGTGGGAACATACTGGAAATGAACAGACCAAACAGCTGTTAATTACTTACAATTTTGAAGATTGTTATGCCTTAAAATTATTGACCGATAAGTTAATAGGGATTCGAGAGTCGGCGACTCATTTGTCTGATATTGATTTTGTGATCAACCCTAAGAAAAATTCCTCCCTTGTCAGTTCTCAAATACATCATCAATTTGATCAATTACTGAGATTTGCTCATGAAAATTACGATGCCAAAAAGATAAGTTTTCAAGAGAAGGAAATGGTCGCGGAAGAGATGGATGATATTTCTCCAAAAAAGATTGGAAGCAAGTTGGGACATAAGGGAGCCATGCGTTCTGTTCCCAAGGCGAAAAAAATAATAGAACTTCCCGCAAGGAATTTTTGCCCGATTCACCAATGCGAATTATCGGAAAGTATCAGAAAAGTGGAAAAAACTATTACCGATCTGGTTTTTACAAAAAATGCCATTAGAAAAACTGTCATTAAGTATGTTGGAAATAAAAGTTATTGTTCCTTATGTAAAAAGCATTATGTTCCAACTCAAATTCAAGAATTTGGAACTAATCACATTGGCAATCATCTTAAAATATGGGTGGTTTATCAACGACTTTTTCTCAGATTACCGTTGGACATCATTAGATTAAATCTAATAGAAATGTTTGATGAAAAGATCAGCGTGGGAACCATTTGTAATATTTTTAAAACGATTGCCAATTTGTATCAACATATCGAAGCTTGTCACTTAAATCAAATATTGAATAGCCCCTTCGTTCATGTGGATGAAACGCAAATCAATGTAAAAGGAATGAATCATTATGTTTGGATTTTCACAAACGGGAAACAAGTTTTTTTTAAAGAGACGGAAAGCAGGGAGATTGATATGGCGGCTAAATTGTTGAATGATTTTACTGGTATATTGATCTCTGATTTTTATCCGGGGTATGATTCCTTAAAATGTCGACATCAAAAATGCTGGGTACATTTAATAAGAGATATGAACGATGATTTATGGAAAAACTCATACAATAATGAATATGAGAGCTTTGTGTTAAACTTGAAAAATTTGATTATTCCTATGTTTGCTTCTATAGAGAAATATGGGTCAAAAAAATACCATTTTAACAAATTCAAAAAACAGATAGATCAATTTTATCATCATTATCTTGAGGAGGGGGTTTATCATTCAGAAATCACGTTAAAATATCAAATTCGATTAAAAAAAAATTGGAAAAACCTGTTTACTTTTACCGAATATGATAACATACCATGGAATAATAATATGGCGGAACGAGGAATCAGGCATTTAGCCGTACAAAGAAAAATATCTACCTATTTTGATAAAGGCATTGCAAATTATCTATTATTGCTTGGTATTATGCAAACATGCAAATTTCAAAATAAATCGTTTCTCCAATTTTTGCTTTCAGGAAAGAAGATGTTGTAGGGAAATAAAGTGAGTAACTACTCAGTGGTTATTACTTTTTTACATTTTTCCTATCCTATACCACTGTTACTAGAATAGGAAAAATAGGTTGCAAATATAAAACTATTTTTCCTATATAAAGTGCATGTTATGTCTTTTTTTTACATTTTTTTCTTACAATGAATAAATGAATGGTAAATATTACAAAGCTGGGATATGATGAAGGGTGTTTAACACGTTTTTCCCATTTTTCAGCGTTGTGTCTACCACGGAGCGAAGAATGGCAAAAATATCGGCTCCTCTTTCGGATTTAAATTGGGTGGATATTTTTTGTTTCACTTTGATATTTCTGATGGCCCTTTCAGAAGAATTATTGTCGGGAGGCACCTCTTCGTAATAAAGAAATGGAAATAGATGATCTCTGTATTTTATAAGTCTCTTTTGAAAAGAAATCAACTCCTTGTGTTTTGCATTCAACGTTACTTGTAGCAAACGATCCAGTCGTGTTTACATTTACAAAATATAGGAAGGGGGAATAAGGTTTTATTTTTTTACCTTTTTCATTCGAATTGCGTGAATAAATACTTTTTTACACGTTTTGCTCCATTGGTTGTGATATCGTTCCGTTAGATATTCCAAATCTCTAAGTAAGTGTGCCAAACATATTTGATGGGCTTTTGCAGGGGTGTGCAGTTGACTTCTCCAGCAATCGTGAATGAGTACAGCTTCAGAAAATCCGTTTTTGAAATTTTCACTGACAGCTTTATTTCCTCTATTATTAGTGATGGTAATGTATGTCAGTTCTTTGTTTTGCCATGTCCATCCCCAGTATTTTTTTCCTTTTACTTTGACTCCGGTTTCGTCGGAACCCACAAATTCTTTGCTAACAGCTAATTTCTGTTTGATGGATTGATAAATAGGTTCCGCTTTTCGTGCCATTTTATCTAATAGGTAATAGATCCCACCTTCACTGATGGGAATTTGAAAAACATCATTCAATAATTCTTGCATTCTTTGAAAGGGCAGGTATTGGCGGGTATGAAGATAGGTAATTAAGCTTTGAATGTTGGTGCCATAGCTAACAGGCGCTTTCACCTCGGGTGGAAATTCACTGGTTATGGTGTGTCCGCAACTGCAAATGGTTTGATATACTTGGTGTTCTATAACTTTTTGCTTGATAATCGGGATGTCCACTACTTGCCGTTTGGCAATCAATTTGGTTGGGCAATGGTGAAGCGGTTCCCCGCAAATATCACAATGGCAGGATGAATGCTTAACAATTTCATCCGGATTTTCAAACATAAGCAAGGTTTTACCTACATGCCCGTATTGTCCGCCTGTGTGACGTCTACTTTTTCCTCGCAAACTTTTTCGGATGATCCTGTTTTCATCTTTGGAAGGAGGGATGGAACTGTTCTGACTGTTTTTAGGTGTTTCGTATTGAGATAGTTGTTCCTTCAATAGCCTAATCGTTTTTTTCAGAAGACGATTCTCCTTTTCTAATACTTCAAGTTTTTTGGTCAATTCTGAAATAAGTTTTCCTGCTTCCAAGATCAAGTTTCTTTGCAAACAAATATATAATAGGATGTTGAAGTTAAACAAGTTTTTCTGATTTTTTTTTCACAAAGTGGTTGTTGATAAGTTGGAAGATGGAGGGCTTGGTTGAAAAGGACTGAGTAGTTACACTTTTAATAGTTGTACATTTGGAATAAGAATTAAAAAAAAGTGTTTAAATATATGTTAATTAGATGATTGTAATTGCTTCCGTTAATTTGTCAAGTGGTATCGTAAGAGGAACGTTCTAAAAATAGAAGCACCACTTTTTTGACAATAGTGATTCTTAACTTTTTATTTTTTTGGGGGGCTCCCTCCGCCTCCTGGCTGCGTGGCTTTTATCTTCCATTATCTTTATTTTTTCTCTTTTTTCATTCAATCAGTACTTTACTGCCGGCTTCGGGCCGGGCTGTCCGTTATACTCCTTGCTGCTTTGCAGCTGCGGGGTATCACTTCCATCCCTGCCCCAGGAATTTGGACATACTACCCGAAATAAATACGGACATAGCCCACAACATTTTTTCAGATTTGTTTACATTCTCTTTCGTGCGTCTGCTCGCAAAAAAATCAATCACACTCTTTTTTTTGTTTATAAAAGATAAAATGGTTTTCCGTAAATTTTTAATCTTATGGTTAAAATACAACTGTTTATACTATTTTTAAATGATGCTGCGTTTATTAAATTTCGTGTTGAATACTCATTGATCGGCCTGTTTATATATTAAAAAATATCTGTACCTTTGCCCACAATTTGTAAAATGATAAAAAAAGTTACTGTTTTTATAGTTTGTATCTGTATCTCGGTGGGGAGTTGGGCCCAAACAGGAGGAAATTCAGTGTATAAGTTTTTGAATTATAGCTATTCAAGTCGTTTGGCAGGTTTAGGAGGAAATTTAATTTCAGTACACGACGACGACCCTTCTTTGATTATGATCAATCCTTCTACCATTTCCAAACGTCATCATACTTCTTTAGCTCTTAATTTTACCGATTATTTTTCCAATGTAAATTATGCTTCGGCCCTCTATTCACATACTTTTAAAAAGGCCGGAAGTTTTGCTTTTGAAATGCGTTATGTAGGATATGGGAAATTTACCGAAACCGATGTTTCAGGTATGGAAATGGGTAGCTTTACCGCTGGTGATTTTGCTGCTACGGTGGGTTGGGGGCGACAGCTGGATAGTAGTTTTTCAATAGGAGCCAATCTGAAATTAATCTATTGTGGATACGAAATTTATAACTCTTTTGGACTCGCTTTGGATGTGGCTGCTACCTATTACAATGCCAAGAAAAGGCTCTCTTTGAGTTTATTGTTTAAAAATATGGGGTCAGAATTGAAACCTTTTACACCGGGACATTATGAAAAATTACCTTTTGATATTCAACTTGCTTTTTCTCAGCGCTTTGAACACTTGCCCGTGAGATATCATATTACACTTCATTCTTTATACAAATGGAAAATGGGCTATTGGGGAAATCCTTTTCAAGAAACCAATATTGAAGGAGAACTTCAATACCCGTCGAAAGTGACACGATTTTTTGATAATTTCTTTAGACACATTGTGGTCGGAATAGAAATTATACCCAGTAAATATTTTTCATTGCAATTTGCCTATAATCATAATACACACCAAGAGATGAAAATTCCACAAAAAAAATCTTTTGCCGGCTTTTCTTATGGTTTCATGATTCATATTAAATCAATTCAGTTTGGCTTTTCAAGATCTCATTATGCGATAGGCGCCGTCCCTAATCATTTCACTTTTGCTCTTAATTTTGAAGAAATGGCAAAACTTGCCAAAAACAATAAAGTAAAAAAATTAGAGCGATTAAATTAGTTTCTATGTCGTTAATTCCTTTTTCTCC
>JAVWBZ010000045.1:0-1636 GCA_036649255.1 Bacteroidales bacterium | reverse complement strand
ACGTATTGATGATAAAATCATCGCAGAAGTAACCGCCGCATTGCGTTCTGGCTGGATTACAACAGGCCCTCGTACCAAAGAATTGGAACGTAGAATGGCAACTTATTGTAATGTCCCAAAAGTGCTGTGTGTTAATTCTGCCTCTGCCGGTCTGGAGTTGATGCTTCGTTGGTTTGGTGTACAAGAAGGTGATGAGGTCATTCTGCCTGCTTATACCTATTGTGCTACCGCTCATGTGGTGGTACATTGTGGAGCTACACCGGTCATGGTGGATGTTGGGGAAGATTTTAATATCGATATAGAAAAGATTAAAAAAGCAATTACCAATCGAACCAAGGTCATTATACCGGTTGATATTGCCGGTTTGCCGTGCGATTATGATGAAATTAACGAATTAGTGAGAGAAAATGAAATAAGAAAATTATTCTCTCCCAATAATGAGATACAAAAACAATTGGGACGTATTTTAATTTTGTCCGATGCAGCTCATTCAGTGGGAGCCATATACAAAGGAAAACATACGGGAAACCTTACCGATCTGACGGTCTTTTCCTTCCATGCCGTTAAAAATCTTACGACAGCCGAAGGAGGAGCAATATGCCTCAATTTGCCAGAACCTTTTGATTTGGATGAAATTTATCAATCACTTTGTGTTAAATCATTACATGGACAAAGTAAAGATGCGTTAACCAAAACACAACTTGGTAATTGGAAATATGATGTGATGGAAGCAGGTTATAAGTGTAATATGACCGATGTTTTGGCTGCTATTGGATTGGTTGAGGTGGAAAGGTATGACAGCGAAATGATTAATCATAGAAAAAAAATTTTTGAAGCTTATTCGGAAGCTTTTTCACAGTACGATTTTTTTCAAATACCTCTTTTTCAAAATCAAGAAAAAAGATCTTCTTTTCATGTGTATCCTCTTAGAATAAAGAATATTACTGAAAAACAAAGAGACGATATCATGCAGGAAATCTTTAATCGTGAGGTATCTGTCAATGTACATTTTATACCACTTCCTATGTTGAGCTATTACAAAAAGAAAGGTTATCGCATTACTGACTATCCTGTCAGTTACGATAATTTTTCTCGAGAAATTTCTCTTCCGGTCTATTTTGATCTGACCTTAGAGGACGTAAAAAAAGTAGTTGACAGTGTGATACATGCAACGAAAATAATGATCAAATAAATAATATAATGTATGAATAAAGCAAATTTTTTTCTAGCCGGAATCCTATTTTGTATCATAAATCTTTTTACTTGTTGGCTGACACTATATGCTCAGGAAGTTAATTTTTCCATTGTGTCACAAACATCGGAATCGGTCATTGTTAAAGTAGATTTTCCTCAATATCAAGTTTATACAATTGATGTAAAAGGGAAAAAAATGTCGAAATTAATCATGAAAAATGCCTACCCGATAGAAGAAGCAGGTGCTCCTGAATTATTGAAATCGGCCACGTCAATTTTGATTCCGGAAGGGAGTCATCCAACCGTTTCCATTATAAAATCTTCGTATGAAATTGTGCCCGACTTTGAATTGGTGCCGTCGAAAGGAAGATTGTATCGAAATGTAAATCCGGATGATATTCCCTATACCATGGGAGAGCAGTATCGTTATAACGGATTTCTA
>JAVWBZ010000044.1:0-9414 GCA_036649255.1 Bacteroidales bacterium | reverse complement strand
ACGCGTACAACCCACGATGCAATTGCAAGGGGTAAAGATGAATGACAATGAAGACTTGGAAAGAGAGGCTGATGTGATGGCGAGAAAAGCAGTACAGCAAAAACCTGTTCGATCATTCATTGACAATAGAAAACCTGTCAATAAAGCACTGGTAAAAACAATTCAAAACAAAAAAAATAGTTTAAGAGAAATCATACAGTGTTTTACAAAAAAACAAGTTGAAGAAAGAGCATATGGTATTTCTCAAAGACCTGAAAGAAAGGGGGCTTCGAATGAAGATAATTGGTATCAAGCTGAAAAAGAGTTGATAGCAGAAGAAATATATAAAAGCAGGCAAGTTGAAGGAAAAGGAGATGAACGATTGCAGAATTGGGATGATGCAGTTAAAATAAATACTTTTAGAGGAAAAGAATATGAAATAAAAAAATATCATTTGATTGGTTTCGGTTGTTTTAATTCAAAGTATATCCCGTTTGCTAAAAAATTGGATATAAACTTACCTGTTTATTTTAATAAAATAGGTGAAAATGGTGCTCTATGTGATTTTCCAGATGATGAGGCAATCTATTATATAAATAATGTCAAAACAACATGGAGTGGTAAACATAAGATCAATTTTACAGGAAATGGACACGACGAAAAAAAATATAATCTTTTTAAAAGTTATGTAAAAGCAGGTTGGAAAACAGCTTTAAATCCAGTAGAAGTGGATGTGAAAGCAGAAAAAATAAATAATCAAGCCGATGCTTATTTTAAAATTAAATATAATACCCTTGATAAAGACAATGTTGCTTCCGATCATACTGCAACATTGTCAAAACAAGGATATGATGAAACAAAGAAAGGGGGAGCAAATTACAATGTACTTGGCCATGAAACCGGTCACATGTTCGGATTGGACGATGAATATGAAGCAACCAACTTTGGGTATCAAACAGATCACTATGATTTAACAGAAAAAGCATTTGGAAAGAAGTATGCAGATGATAATGCCAAACAGGATGATAACAAAAATCTGAAAAGCATCATGAATGAAGGAACCGAAGTTAGACAACACCACTATGTTACTTTTTGGGATGCCATGGTGCAGGCAATACAGACGCAATACCCAGCAGTTCCGGCTCCCGATGCTCCCAATGTGCATCAGGATTGGGAAATCGTATAAAAAAGATAATAAAATAGAAAAATAGGATGAAATAGCTATTTATATGGCTCAATGAGGTGATTGAGCATATTTTTTGTGAATATTTTGAACAGGATACCAACTTAAACCCAGTAAAACCACTACTCGATGTATTCGAAACAAAATGCAGGTAATGTTCGAGCCGACAGTATTTAGCGTAAAAACCATTCCCCGATGTATCCGAAACTTTTCAGAAAATGCTGATGGAACAGGGCACTCCGAAATATTTTAACAAAGAAGAGTGGATTATATTTTGGTACTGGTTTCGGCTCCTCACTTTTCTCCGCAAACACTGGATTGGTTTCTGTTCGAAAATACAGTCATTGGACCATCATATTCCGAATTTGGAGGGATCAAAAACAACCGGAATTTTCCCTACTGCTCAAACGGCGGTTTTTGTTCTGGCAATCGATTGATTGGATAAACGGTTGGAATTGATGCGTTATTTCCAGGTAGATTACTGGTTCTATACATCAACTATTTTGCAGTTGTTACACAACCAAACTTATCAACCTCTTCTAAATGGCATGCTCAAAGTATATGATGCTTTGCTGAACTGGCTCTACGATTTTGAACCGGATAATTCAACCTTTCCTTCCGATAAGGAGTCGGAACACATGCAATTACTTAATCAACAAAAAGCCAAACAGTCAACCTATATGGATTGTTTCTCTGCTCAATGTTGTCAAATATTTTATCTTGATGATTTTGTAATAACTTCTTTGATCGATTTAGATCGGGTGGCTTGTTATCTCAAATTTGACTATATGGAAGCCATTTTTTCATCCGATGGCAAATGTACGATTTACTATTTTCCCCCCCTGTCGCTTTTTAATGAGGCGAATACAACCTGTATCATTTATAATTAATCGGAACAATCCTCCATTTACGTGCACTACAGCCCTTACAGGTGTTTCTATAAAAAAGCGACAGAAGATAAAAACAGATTTTACATGGGAATATCTGGCTGAACCATGAACGCTTGCAGCGCATGCAGAAAATGACTCTTTTTGATAAAATAGGGAGATTGCCCAAACACTTTCTTTTCAGGAATTGGTGATGGTAATGAATACGATTCCTTACAGAAGGATCGACTGGGAAGTGGGAATGGAGAATATTCTCATAGACGAAGAAACTGTTTTTGAACCCTGTTCTACTTGTTTATCTCTTTGTTGTACACATCTGTTGTTTCCTTCAGCGAAACTACAACCCGTGGAAACCTTGATTATGATAAGTGTGTATTAGGATTTGAAGGAATAGAATATGTGATCACCGACAATGTTTGGGCAATTTTGGTACATACCCAGTGTCAATATCTGAACGATGAAAATCGGTACACTATTTATAGTAAAAAAAGAACACCCCCTGTTTTGTCGTTATTTTGATTTCTATCAATGTCATATGAAACAAGTCTTACATACTCCCAATAAAATACAAGGAAACTATCAAATAATGAATAAGATAGCCGAATATATTCATTTTGACGATTTAGGAAATTTTACTTGAGACAGACCCGGTTAAAAAAATAAAACAAAAGTGGAATATATAACAAAGTAACACCTATGTTCTATTTCTATATACTGTGAAAAAATAAAGAAAATACTGATTTACAAAAACTTATGCGATCAGGATTCGTCGCTGAAATGATTTTTTAAATATTCTATTTGCCTTCTGTCTCGTTTAGTGGGGCGTCCTTCACCATGTTCGCGAAATTCGAATTTACTTCTGAGTTGTTTTACTCTTTCATATTCTTCGGGGGGCGTTAAATCGGTACAGTATTGTGAGACCAAAGGAGCCCCTACGCGGCTTTTGGGTTTATCTATGACTTGTATGATTTTTTCCAATTGATCTACCTTAACATGAAAAATTTCATCTTTTTTGACTTCTTTCGAGGCTTTTACATTTTGTCCATTCATCTTGATTTTCCCTGCATTGCATGCATCAGTGGCCAGAGAACGTGTCTTAAAAAGACGCACCATCCATAACCATTTATCAATACGAATGCCCAAGGTTTCCATTTGAATCGTTTTTTTACTTGTTATGATTACAATTTGTTCCAATACATACTTTTTCCGAATGCCGGTTTACCGATATAACCCCGTACTTTCAACCGAATGGGGGTTTCAAAATTGAGTTGACATTTATATATTTTCCCATGTACAGGATCGTATATTTCGCCTCCTATCCATTTGTCGGTTTCTTCATCATAGGTAAAATCCCACATCAAAATGATTTGATCGCCTGGGGTGTTGCGTTTTGCAGGATCGGGATTCTTAAAATCTTTCTTGGGAGTTCCGTCGGGAAAATTGGGAACCGCCAACCAAATTACCTTAGCAGCATAAGTGCCTGCTTTGGTTTTATAAATTTTCACTTTAGAAGCTTCTTTGCTTTCCGTTTCCACAACCGAATAAATACCTAAAATTCTGTCTGCTTTGCTTTGCGCATAAGCAGACAGATTGAGTATCATAAAAGTAATCAAAATAATACTTTTAATGGGAGAGTTATTCATCTTTTTTTTCGATTGTTTCTGTGGGCTCTACCGGTTTTTCCTCCTCTTTTTTCTTAGGAGAGTTCATCATTCTGATTTTATATTCCAACTCTTTCACTTCGGCTTTAGCCAAGTCTATTTTTTTGGAAAATTCGGCTTTTAACAAATCTGCATTTTTAGAACTGGCAAAAAATCCCAAATTGTTTTCCCATAAAATAAGATCTTCTTTTAATTGGCTTACTTTATTGATCAGGAATCTCTTTTCTTTGTCTATTAAACGATCTGCGTTTGGATTATTGAGAATATGATCGATCTTGTTTCTGAAATTGTCGCGTTTAATCTCTTCATTATTTACTTTAAGTTCGGCAAAACGTTTATTTACAGCTTCACGGTAGTCTGTATAGATGCGATCTTTGTCTTTTTTAGGAACATGTCCCAATTCGGTCCATTCGCGTTGATAAGCTTTCATCACGTCAAGATTGGCTGCCTTATCATCGGTAAATTCTTGTCCTAATATTTTTTGAATCAAATCTTCTTTCTTTTGAAGATTTTCTGCTTCAATTTCTTTGATATTACTGAAATAATCAGCTTTAGCAGCAAAAAACTTATCACAGGCTCCTCTGAACCGTTTCCAGATTTGTTCAGCATATTTTCTTGGAATAGCACCAATTTCTTTCCACTCTTTTTGTAAATTTAAAATTTCATCGGTGGCTTGTTTCCAGTCGGTTCTTTCGGCAATGGCTTCCGCTTGAATGGCTAAATTGAGCTTTTGGTTGTAATTTTGCATTTGTACATCCTTGATCTGTTGGAAGTACTCTTTTTTGTTCTGGAAAAACTTGTCCAAAGTTCCTTTGAAACGATTCCATATTTCATCGTTTAACTTAACGGGAGCAGGTCCTAAAGTTTTCCATACTTTAAGAAGTTCGGCCATTTTTTCACTGATATCATTGTTCTCTTTTACCGTAGCACATTCTTGATTAGCTAATTCTTCTGCTTGTTCGCACAATACTACTTTCGCGTTGTAGTTGTTCTGTTGTTCACTGTAAAGCTTATCGTAATATTCTCTACGTCTTTGATTAATTTGGTCGGAGGCATTTTTAAAACGTTCCCAGATTTCGTCTTTTTTATCTTCCGGAACCGGGCCGATTTCTTTCCATTCATCATGAAGCTGTTGTAATGCTTTGAATGATTTATTGATGGAATCTTGGATTAAAAGTGATTCGGCCGTTTCGCAAAGTTTTATTTTTTGTTCCAAATTCTTTTTTAAATCCAAGGAACGTAATTCCTTGTTGATTCTAAGGATATCAAAGAATTTTTCTACGTAGAAATGATAATTCTGCCATAAATTGGTTGATTCATTTTGGGGAACGGGCCCAATTTCTTTCCACTGTTCCTGATATTCTTTAAATTTATCGTTAAGTTCTTTAAGATTGGCTTCCGATTCAATCAGGTTTTTTAAACCTTCGATAATTTCATTTTTAGCTTCTAAATTTTTCTGCTTTTCAGCTTCTAACGATTCAATAAATTTTGCCTTGTTGTTTTTATATATTTGAAGGGCTTCGTTAAATTTCTTTTCCAATTCTGACACTTCTGGAATAAATTCGTCTTTATCGCCACCTTCGGCAATGAAGATATCCAACTGCTCTTTTCTGGTATTTCGTAATTGTTCTAATACTTTTGATTTAAGAATTCCTACACGTTGTTTGATTTTATTGAAATTGGTTTCAAGAACCACCTGATGTAACTCTTCTATCGCTTGCTCAAAAGTGAAATGAGCATAATTGGCTTCCATCTTTTCAATTGATTCACCCTCTTCTCTGTTTTCATCATCTTCATCATCTTGTTCATCCAAAGGATGTTGAGTGGTTTCAATTTCTGCCATCATATCGGTAACGGATGGTTCGGTAACCATGATGTTGCTCTCTTCTTCCTGAGAGTTTATTTCTTCTTCAGTCATGACATCATTTTTTCCAATTGTAATTTCTTGAACTGGCATTTCGGTTACATTGTTTTCGATTAAATTCGCATTGTTTTGGTCTTCCGAAGAAGAACCGGTGTTCACCTCAAAATTTTGATTTTCATCATTTTCCGGGTGGAGAAGGTCTTTTGATTCCATAAAATAGCAATCTTTAAAATATTAATATTATGTTTTTTAAAAAGTGTGCAAAGATAAAAATTAATTGAGTACTTCAGCTAATATTTCAATGGATTCTATTTTTTTAATCTGTTCATTATGAATCTGAAAATAAGCTATTAAAGCTATAAGTAATTCATTTCTAATAATTTTAGGTGGAATCACCTCTTCTTTCCCACTCATAATGAGATGAAGAAATTCACTTGCTTCTTTGGAAATAATGGCTTCATTGGCTGTATTATATCTTACAAACTGTGCTTCTTCAATGGAAAAATAGCACTGTTTGTCGGAGAAATTGTTTTGAGGAAAAAATCCCAATATTTTTGACAAATTTACCATAAATTTGAGATGGAGATCTGTAGTATTTATACTTGCCATATCCAATTTCATCATTTCAGTTTCTATAAAATCGAACAATAATGAATCTTCCCCGGCATCTGATAAAAGTTTATATAACAATTCATTATAAAAAATAAGAATGGAATTTCGGGCAATGTCAAAGGGAATAAGGGTAAAGTGATAATAACGGTTAATCTCTTTTAGAAAAAGTAGTGAATGATGGTTCTTATTGTCAAAACAAAGTTCAAGCATGGATAAAGGAGCAAATTGAGAAATATGCAACCTGTTTTTTTTTGAAAAAACATTCTTGACGATAAAAGAGCGAGTTCCAAGCTGTTCCGTGTAAATTTTTACAATAATACTTGTTTCGGAATATCGAGTTTTATGCAATACAACGCCTTTGGTTTTAACCAACATCTCTTATTGTATAAATAATATTTTGGCTACTTTTTTTTCTTTTCCGTTTTCATCAGAGGCAAAAACGAAGTAAACACCTGTGGCGGGCCTATTTCCGTAATAATCTTTTCCGTTCCATATCAATTCGCCGCCATTGGCGTAACCTTGCCATATCAAGTTCCCAGAAGCATCTGCAATCTTGCAGAACGAATTATTCTTGAGGCCGCTAACGGCAATGGTTCCCGTATAACCTTCGCGCACGGGATTGGGAAACACCAGAGCTTCGTCGTAATTTTCCTTTCCAAATGTGGCGTTGCTCCGATAGGAGATGATGCCATTGGCCGTGCCAAAAAAAACTTCTCCTGTTTCGTGATTAATGGCGATATTTCTAATGGTGTTGGATAGAAGAGGGGAGTTATCGGTGGTAAAGTGAAGCAATTCTTCTGTGCCATTTTCCGACATTAGAAATACGCCGGCTTTGGAAGTTCCAATCCACTTTCGATTGGCTCCGTCAACGGCAATGGCGGTGATGCTTTCAAATTGAAGCAATACAGATACATAGCCTCCTTGTTCGAGTAAAATATTTTGTGGAAATGCAGTTCCTTTAAAAACATTGCCTGGTTGGGAAATAACCTTAACTCCCTGTTCGGTGCCAAGCCATATTCTTCCGTTTACATCTTCGGCAATGGCCGAAATAGTGGTGGAAGCAATTTCTGAAGCGTAGTTCATGTCAATGGCTATAAGTTTATCGTCACTTTCGTTGTCGATGGTATTATTATCATAAAAAACAATGAGGTCGTTGCTGCGGGGAAAGGTAATCCATTTGTAATTTCTGGAATCACAAAGAATTTGTTCTGCTACAATTTGCTCTCCTCCGCCGATGGCGGGACGTAGAGAAAATGTTTTCCATGAGCCATCTGATTTACGCACCTTCAACACTCCGGCTACAAAACTGTTGGTAACCCACAAATTATTGTAATTGTCAAAAGCTAACCCAGAAATAAAAGTCAGATTGTTGAAACTTTCAAAAATACTGTTAGTAGCATCAAAATGCTCGGTAATTCGCCCGTTGTTGCATTTAAACAAACCGTATCCCCAAGAGGCAAGGTAAAATTCTTGAGGATTGCGTGGATTGACGATAACATTGGTGATGTCATAAACATTTCCATATTTCGTAAAATCAATCTTATTATAGGTCCATTTTTCATCAGAAAAGAAACTGAAGGAGGGAGGGGTGTAATTGAGCCCCCAACCGACATGACTTCCCGGTACGATCGCCAATACATTACTGGCGCAGCTCATTCCATCCACTTGATTATTGGCAGGACCTGCATCTGTGTAGATTTTCCATGAATAATAAGTTCTATTTACATAACCCAATCCGTTGGCATTGTCGGCAATCCAAATTTTATCACCATCCAATATTGCTTCCATTGCTTGTTCATAAATTCCTACTTCTATCCACTCGCCATGATAAACCAAGGAATCTTCCTGATTATAAACATTGACCTGGTCCCAATCGCATACCAAAAATTCTTTTTCGGTGTGATCAAAAGAACGTGTATTGTAGGGAGTTATTTTTTCACAATAACGCCAATGGTCATTTTCATAAATGAAGATGGAATCCAAGGTGATATAATTTCCATTCCGGTTGACATATACTTTATCATCAAAACTTTCAATCAGATTAAAATCAGCACTGGCCAACCCTTCTTCTTTTTTCCATGTAGAAAAATCCGCAATTCTGTAGTCGGAAACTTCAATACTGAAAACCCCTTTGTCGGTAGCTAAAAAACATCGATTATGTAAAATGGTAAAATCCTGTGCAGCAAATTTCTCATCATTAAGGGTGGTGAACCAGGTGTCTTGGATCAGATATTGTTTAAGATTTATTACAACCACTCCGAATGAAAAACATAGATAGGCCGATTCTCCTTGAATATAAAGATGATTGACTGATTTAGAACCTATGATTTGTTTGTTTTTAATATCACACACATTGGTGATTTGCTGATCTCGTACAAAATCTAAATTACCGTTTTCATAACAGATGATTAAGGTGCGAGAGTTTTTATCGAAATGAATTTTTGTAATGGCTACATCCGATAGTCCTTCTACTTTCGACCAGTGCGACATTTCCTCCGTTTGTTTCTCAAGCAACATGATGCTACTATAAGCGGCGGCGTAAACATAATCCTGTGAAGCGGCCACAGAATGAAATCCGTTGTAGGGAAGATGTGTACGAAAATGGCCTATTGGAATTTGCCCCGTCAGACAAGATAGGGACAAAATAGAGCTGAAAAACAACAGGAGTTTCTTCATGATGGTATAGGTTGTTTATTTAACAGCGATTTTTTTAATGTTTCTTGTTGGAAGCCAAGAAGTTAATAAACTAATAACAAGAATGGTGAAAAGTACAACCGCAAAATCCGAGAAATGCATCTCTACCGGATAATAGGGAATGATATATCCAGCTTCCCCTCCACCTAGTTTGATGACATGAAAAGTTTGCTGAATAAAACAGACGATAAAACCGATCAACATACCAGTTATTCCTCCCAAAAAGGAGATCATCAAACCTTCTATCACAAAAATCTGTTGAATCAATGTCCTATTTGCTCCTAAGCTGTTGAGAATGGCAATATCCGGACGTTTTTCAATAATCAACATGCCTAAAGTGCCGATAATGTTAAAAGTAGCTACTAACAATATAAAGGCAAGGATAATGTAAATAATCAGTTTTTCCGATTTCATTGTCTTAAATAATAACTCCTCTTGCTGATATTTATTTTGCACAACATAATTTTTGCCTGCTATTTTTTCTATTTTTGCCTGACACCGGGCATATTGAGCCGGATCCTTTAAAATGACCTC
>JAVWBZ010000043.1:0-9566 GCA_036649255.1 Bacteroidales bacterium | reverse complement strand
AACGGAGAGTGATTCCAGTGGAAATCCATATTTTCCGTTTGCCATTGCCAACCTAAATCCCTTTTCAACACCAACGATATATTCTTTTGGAATATTCCCCCCTTTTACTTGGCTTTCGAATAACAAACCTTTCGTATTATAATCAGTAGGATTGATTTGAAATTCTATGGCGGCAAAAGATCCCCGGCCACCTGTTTGGCGTTTATATACTTCTTTATGTTTTATAGAATCAACAATTGCTTCTTTGTAGGCAACTTTTGGTTTTCCATGGTTACAGGCTACATTGAATTCACGTTTCAATCGATCTAATAGAATGTCCAAGTGAAGTTCACCCATTCCGCTAATCAATGTTTGCCCTGAATCGCCATCTATTGTTACCACAAAAGTAGGGTCCTCTTCTGCTAGTTTCGACAATGCTTGCATAAGTTTGTCTTCATCATCTTTGGTTTTAGGCTCAATGGCTATCTGAATCACCGGTTCGGGGAATTCAATAGTTTCGAGTAAAATAGGATGTTTTTCATCGGTAAGGCTATCACCTGTCCTGATTTCTTTCATCCCCACCAAAGCTACAATATTGCCGGCTGAAATGGATTCCAAAGGGATCTGCTTGTTTGAGTGCATTTGTAATATTTTGGAAGCTCTTTCTTTTTTACCCGAGGACACATTGTAAATCATATCGCCCGCCTTCAATATTCCTGAATAGACTTTGATAAAAGTTAATTTGCCTACATAAGGGTCGGTGGCAATTTTAAAGGCCAATGCAGAGAAAGGTTCTTTTTCATCCATTTTGCGAATCTCTTCTTCCTCTGTTTTGGGATTGATCCCTTTTACAGAAGGCATATCCAAAGGAGATGGAAGATATAGAATAATAGCATCTATCAATTTTTGTACTCCTTTGTTTTTAAAAGAAGATCCGCACAATACGGGACAAATTTTCTGTGCAATAGTAGCTTTTCTGATTTCTTCCACCAATTCTGCTTGAGTAATGGATTCAGGATCATCAAAATACTTTTCCATTAAACTCTCACTAAAATCGGACAATGTTTCAATCAGTTGGGTCCTATATTCTTCTACTTCGCTTAACATGTTGTCGGGTATTTCTACTTCTTCGAAAGTAGTACCACGATCTGCTTCAGACCAGTAATAAGCTTTCATTTCAACTAAATCTATCAGTCCTACGAAATTATCTTCGGATCCGATAGGAAGTTGAAGAGGTAACGGATTTGCTCCCAATTTTTCTTTTATCTGATTTACAACAGCATAAAAGTTTGCTCCGGAACGATCCATTTTGTTGACATAGCAAATACGAGGAACATGATACTTCGTGGCTTGTCTCCATACTGTTTCCGATTGAGGCTCCACGCAACCTACGGCGCAGAACAATGCTACGGCTCCATCCAATATTCTCAAAGAACGTTCAACTTCAACTGTAAAATCAACATGTCCCGGTGTATCGATGATATTGATTTTATAATCTTTTGATTGGTGTTTCCACATAACAGTGGTGGCAGCGCTGGTAATCGTAATACCTCTTTCTTGTTCCTGTACCATCCAATCCATGGTAGCAGTACCTTCATCCACTTCACCTATTTTATAATTTTTTCCGGTATAGTAAAGAATACGTTCTGTGGTAGTAGTTTTTCCGGCATCAATATGAGCCATGATGCCAATGTTTCTAATTTTCGATAGTTCCTCAGACATAAATTCCCCTTTTTCCGGTAAGCATAGTGATATATAAATAGATAAACATATTAAAATCTGAAATGAGAGAATGCTTTGTTTGCTTCTGCCATTCTATGCGTATCTTCTTTACGTTTGAATGCAGAACCTTCTTCTTTGTAAGCGGCCATAATCTCTGCAGCCAATTTGCTAGCCATGGTTTTTTCATGCCGTTTGCGTGCAAAGTTGATTAAATTTTTCATACCTACTGATTGCTTTCTTTCCGGACGAAGTTCAGTTGGGATTTGGAAGGTCGCCCCACCAATTCTTCTACTTTTTACTTCCAAAGCAGGAGTAACATTGGCCAATGCTTGTTTCCATACTTCGATTCCGTTTTCTTTCGTTTTCTCTTCTACTATTTCCATGGCTTCATAGAAAATTTCGAAAGCTGTTGATTTTTTTCCTTGTATCATGATGTTGTTCACAAATTTAGTGACAATTACATCATTAAATTTTGGATCTGGAAGGATGATCCGTTTTTTTGGTTTTGATTTTCTCATAATTTTGTACCTTCAATAATGATTATTTACTCTTGAGCTACCCAATTTTAGTGCTCAATTTACGAAGCTTAATTTTTTAGACTTTTGTCTTGTTTTAAATTATGCTTTTTTCTTTGGACGTTTGGCGCCGTATTTCGATCTTGCCTGACGTCTTCCTTCAACACCTGCAGAGTCTAATGCTCCACGAACAATGTGATATCTAACGCCCGGAAGGTCTTTTACACGACCGCCTCTTACCAATACGATAGAGTGTTCCTGTAAGTTATGACCTTCGCCCGGAATGTAAGCATTTACTTCTTTTCCGTTGGTCATACGTACTCTGGCTACTTTACGCATGGCTGAGTTAGGTTTTTTAGGAGTTGTTGTGTAAACTCTCAAACATACACCGCGTTTTTGCGGACAAGCGTCTAACGCTCTTGACTTACTTTGTGAAGTCAATTTCTTTCTTCCTTTTCTTACTAATTGTTGTATTGTAGGCATACAATTTAAAAATTTAATCTTTTAATTTACAATAAAAAAGTCCCATTTTTTTGGGACTGCAAAAATACACTTTTTTTCTATTAAATCAATAGCTTATTGATTTTTCTGATAATTTTCCCGCTATTTCTTATACTTCTTCGTTATCATAGATTTGCACAAGATGATTAAAAGATGATAGAATAGATTTTCATCTTATTTTGAAGGCGCCTTTTTCTCTATGTCTTCCATTGGATTTGTTTTCCGGTTTTTAAAACAGCTTTTTTTGAAATCTTTTTCTAATCTGTAAAATTCGCTGATGTTTTTAGGATTAAGAATCGTTTTTAGTTTAAAATAAAATCTTTTTTCTAAATCAAGCAATTGAGCTTTTGTTTCGAACATTTGATCATGAAAAAATAAAATTTGATTATCGCTTAAATCACCAAATTCGATTTTCCCTTTTTCTCTTTCAATTCCTTGTTCTATTAATTTTTTTCTGCTATTTTCGTGAATACGGTATTCTTCTTTTAAATAGGTATCATAAGTACTCCAGAATTTGGAAGCTTCAGTTTCGGAAAGAGTTAAGTTTTGTTTCAAAAAATCTTTTTTCATAACCAGAATCGTTTGAGGAGAAGAACAAAAATGAGAAATTGGTTCGGATGAATCGTTTTTGTTTGGTTGTGCTGTAATTTTTCCTCCTAATAATAAGGATATTACGAGGGTGGTGAACAGGAATCTTGAGGTATTCATTTTTATTGTTTTAATATAAATAATCGGAATTTAAAACTTCTTCGTTGTAATATTCCATAATTTGGTAATCTATATTATCTAATTCTTCTTCATAAACCTGAGGGGTATTTGTCGGAGGAGGATTTTCTACGAAAGATTCTATTTTAGGAGAATTAGATATCGCCACCGATACGGCTGTTTCTGGAGTGGGGAAAAACAAGATGGTAACACTTCCTATCACAACGATCGCCGCAATGGCAGCTGCAACGATTGCTTTGCGATATAAACGGTTCTTTTTTTCTTCTTTCTTAATTGTGTTCAAAATGTCGTTCGGTAATTGCTCAAAGAAACCTTCCGGAACGTGAAAATAATTTTTTTCTTTTAACTCTTCTAAATTTTTCATTACGATTGTTAGGTAGGACGGAAAATTTGGATTAAAGACATTCGTAGAGAGGGGAAGTTTAATGCTTCGATAAAAAATCTTCTACTTTTTTTGCAGCAAAATGATAAGAGGCTTTAAGCGCTCCTACCGAAGTATTCAATACCCTTGACATCTCTTCATAAGGCATTTCATCATAGTATCTTAATGTAAAAACGGCTCGTTGTTTTTCAGGTAAACTTAAGATGGCTTTTTGTAAAAGTTGTTGTATTTTATCTGCTGACAGATAATGATCTTCTTCCACGGTTTTTAGCATGAAATCAACATAATCAGATTCACTGAGATTCAATAGCCTTTTCTTCTTTTCTATAAAGGTGAGTGACTCATTAATACATATTTTGGAAATCCAAGTCCGCAAACTAGAATCTCCTCTGAATTTGTCCAAGTAACGCCAAATCTTGAGGAGTACATTCTGGGTGATATCCTTGGCATCCTCATGCAGAAATACCACTCTTCTGATGCTGAAATAAATATCTTGTTGATATTTTTGCATCAGCAAGTTAAATGCTTGTTCTTTCGTTTGTTTTTGAGCAAATAATTTCAGTATAAGCTCATCGGTAATTTCCATTGTAAAAATATGCCTCGTGCCATTAGAATGATGTTGAAATTCTATTTTCTTTGCATTGTTTTTAAAGCGGCTTCCAAGACATGTTCCGTGTCTAATCCGTACAATTTCATTAATTGCATGGGTTCTCCACTTTGCCCAAATTGGTCGTTTACAGCTACCATTTCAACAGGAGTTGGTAATTTACGAGCTAATAACTGACAAATCGAATCTCCTAAACCTCCATTGCGTAAATGTTCTTCTGCCGTAACCACGCACTTTGTTTTGGCAACGCTTTTTAAAATAGCTTCTTCGTCCAAAGGTTTGATGGTGTGAATATCCAATACTTCTGCCGTAATGCCTTGTTGTGAAAGAAGGTAAGCAGCTTCTAAAGCATGATAAACCAAATGGCCGGTTGCAATGATGGAAAGATCGGTTCCTTCAGTTAAAAGGTTCGCCTTTCCTATGATAAAAGGTTGATTTTCAGGTGTAAAATTGGGCACAGAAGGTCTTCCAAAACGCAAGTAAACGGGACCGTTATATTCGGCAGCCGCCAATGTTGCCATTTTCGTTTGATTGTAATCACAAGGATTCAATACAACCATATTGGGTAACATTTTCATTAAACCGATGTCTTCCATCATTTGATGGGTAGCACCATCTTCCCCCACGGTTAAACCTGCGTGAGAAGCTGCAATTTTAACATTCAGATTCGAATAGGCTACCGTCATTCTGATTTGATCATAAACCCTGCCAGAAATAAATCCTGCAAAAGCACCTGCAAAAGGAATCTTACCGCTTAGTGCCAAACCAGCTGAAATTCCAATCATATTTGCTTCGGCAATACCAGTTTGAATGAACCTTTCTGGAAATTCCTTGATAAAGCTATCCATTTTTAAACTTCCAATGACATCTGCACATAAGGCAAAAACATTCGGATGTCTTTTTCCTGCTTCGAGTAAGCCCGCACCAAAACCGGAACGGGTATCTTTAAAATCATGACAAACTATTGGTTCCATAAAAATAATTTTGCCTGCAAAAATACGAAAATCAATGGATATGAGTTATTAAAAATAACTATTTTTGCATTCGTTTTTTTGTGACCGTATAATTTTTATTAATGCCCAAGAAAATCATATTTCCGTTTTTCGTTCTTTTTTCTCTTTTTTTTACATTCAACGTAAATGGGCAATCATTTTCAAATTACAGATATGGAAGTAAAAAAATTGATTCTCTGGTTATTAAAATGGACTCTCTTTCTATTGTTCCCGGAACCTTCTTTATGGAAGGGATTGAAAAGAAAGACTTTACAATGGATTATGCATTTTCAACGTTATATATTCTCAACCCTGAGTTGAAGGGACAAATGATTTTTTATCATTACCGGGTTTTCAATTTGGATTTTTCAAAAAAGATTTATCATCGATCCACAGATTTGATTATCAGTAAAAAAGGAGTTTATACACCCTACATTACTTCCATTGAATCATTCGGTAGCGAAGCTATTTTTAACGAATCGGCATTGCAAAGTACTGGTTCTATCTCAAGGGGAATTGCGATAGGAAATAATCAGGATTTGGTATTGAATTCAACTTTGAATTTACAACTTTCCGGCATGATTTCGGATGATATTGAAATTAATGCTAATATTACAGATAAAAACGTTCCTATTCAACCCGACGGTAATAGTAGGGTTATTCAGGATTTTGATAAAATTTTTATTCAACTTAACTATAAAAATCAATATAAAATTAATGCCGGTGATATTGACGTCGATAAACCGTTTAGCTATTTTATGCAACTTTCCAGAAGAGTGTTGGGAATGGAGTTGATCGCAGATTATCTAATTAAAGATAAAAATAAGCTTTATAATAAAATAGGAGGGGGGATTGCCAAAGGCAAATATATTAGACGAAACCTTGCCGTTCAGAACGGAGTTCAAGGCCCCTATAGACTTACGGGCGAACAAAATGAAACTACCATCGTTGTTATTGCTGGAAGCGAACGGATTTATATGGATGGTGTTTTGCTGGTGCGTGGGCAGGAAAATGATTATACCATAGATTATAATAGCGGGGAATTAACTTTTTCTTCTAAAAATCTTATGACGCATGAAAAACGTATTGTGGTGGAATATGAATACAGCGATCGAAATTATGCACGATACAATTTATACACTTTCAACGAGTTTATTCATGAAAAACACTCCAAATTAAAGCTTACGGTTAATTTTTTTCATGAACAAGATCTTAAAAATCAATCTATTCAACCTGAATTAAACAATGAACAAAAGAAATTCCTAACCTCTGTGGGTGACCAAGTAGAGAATATATTTTATCCCAATATTGATACAGCTTTTTATAACCCCAATGAGATTCTATATAAACAAATAGACACCATAGTTGATGGAATTTCATATCAGAACGTATATGTATATAGTGTGAATAAAAGTGAACAGTTGTACAGATTGGGCTTTTCGTATGTTGGCAATTATAAGGGCAATTATAAATTGATACAAAATAGCGCCAATGGAAGAGTTTTTGCTTGGGTGGCTCCTGTTGAGGGTGTTGCACAGGGAAATTATGAGCCTGTTTTAAGACTGAATACTCCCCAATTAACACAAATGGCAACTGTAGGTGCTGAATATAGTTTTTTGAAAAATTCGGGTTTTAAAACGGAACTGGCTATTTCAAATTATGACCAGAATACTTTTTCCAAGAAAGATAGTCAAGATAATGTAGGATTTGCCTATTCGCTCAATTTTTTTCATGCTGGTCAATTGAAAAAAAGAAAAAAAATAACTGATTGGAGATTTAATACAGCCCTTTTATATCAATTTGTTCATAAAAATTTTCATACCATTGAGAGCTATCGAGAAATTGAATTTGACAGGGATTATAATTTATCACAAAATTATACTACACGGCATTCCGAGCAAATGATCCAGTTTAACGCTGGTTTCTCAAACGCAGAGGTGGGAAGTACACAATATTTTTTGAATTTTTTTTCCAAATTTAAGGATGTAAATGCGTTACGTAATGAAATTGTTTCATCGACAAGGAAAAACGGTTTTGCCTTTCATACCAATACTGCTTATCTTTTTTCAAATGATTCGATACAACATACCGATTTTATTAAAACAGCCAATATTTTTTCCAAAGAGTTCGCAAAAATTAAAATAGGAATTCAAGATAATTTGGAGTATAATGTTTTCAAAGAACAAAGAACCGATCTTTTGCGTCCGAATAGTTACGCCTTTAATGAGACCGTCATTTTTTTGAAAAATAGTGATTCCTTACCCTATTTATATTCTTTCGCTTTAAAAAATAGAATTGATAATACATTGAAAAATAATGTGCTACAGATAAATTCTATTGCAAATGAAGCACAAGTGGCATTTGAACTTGCCCATCTGAAAAATAATAGAATAAGAGGAAATGCAACATATCGAAACAATAAACTCAAAGATACACTGAATCGGTATCATACCGAAAATTATTTTGTAGGTAGTATTGAATATTCGGGACGTTTTTTTAAAAATGCCCTTACTCTTACCACTTATTATGAAGCCGGAAGCGGTTTGGAGCAGAAGAGAATCTTTACCTATCTTAAAGTTGCCGATGGACAAGGTACCTATTTATGGAACGATTATAACCATAACGGAATAGAAGAAATTGATGAATTTGAAATTGCGGTATTCCAAGATCAGGCAAACTACATTAAAGTGTGGTTATCAAGCAATGAATATATTAATATTCACAAAAATCAGTTTACTCAAACATTACAATTACGCCCTGCCAATGTTTGGAGAAATAAAAACGGTTTTCTACATTTCTTGTCACGTTTTGCTAATTCAACTACTTTACGAATCGAACAAAGCAATCGTTTGGCTAAAGGTTTGAATGCGTATAATCCTTTTAATTTTAAGATTGAAGACAGTAGTTTGGTGAATAGTAAAGTCAATTTTATCAATACGTTCTCGTTTAATCAAAATTCGTCCTACTTTGGAATTGATTTTATTATTCAGGAAATCCAAAATAAAAATTTGCTCTTCTACGGTTTTGAGACCAATACGTTGAGTTTACAAGAGTTGATTATTCGAGGAAATCCGCATAAAAGCACTACCCTAAGAGTCGATTATACTCACTCTGTCAATGATAATAATTCGGAATATATATTTTCAAAACAATATAAAATAGCTACCCATAAAATAGATAATTTTGTTCAATATCATTACAAAAATGTCTTTTATGGTGAAATTATTTATAGTTTTAAAAATAAAAAAAATGAGGAAGGTAACGAACGATTAAAACAGCATAATGTGGAGTTGAATCTTAGCTATCGTATGGCAAAAAAGGGTAATTTGACTGTAAATTTGAAGTATATCAACATCCATTATAACAGTCATGTCAATAGCGCCCTTACTTATGAAATGTTGGAGGGATTGAACAATGGAAATAATGCAGTTTGGATGGTAAATTATCAGGCAAATATAACTGATTATCTGCAAATTAATGTCGAATACAATGGCCGGGTTTCTGAATTGGGAAAGGTGGTTCATGCCGGAAATTTGCAAATCAGAGCTCATTTTTAGAAATTTGTACTATTTCTATTTACTATTTCTATTTTATTGTTTTTAAGATTTTTATATTTTGAAACATAGAATAGGTAGTGAAGTTCAGAATAAAAAAGATAAAAAAAGCTTAAAGTGATTGTAGAAGAAGTGAAAATAATCGTATTTTTGGGGCTTGAAAAATTTTAGGATTAATGGAGAATATGTAACTTTTTTTTGAAAATAGAGTATAAAAGGAAACTAATAAGCTCTGAAAAATACAAAATGAAGTATAAACTATTAATTTTAAGGATTTTGTAATGTTTGAAAATTAACAGTAACTAATGATAACGGAATGAAAAAAATCGTTACTATTTTGCTCTTGACAGTTGCCGGAAGTATGGGTGTATTTGCACAAGATGATGCACAATTTACACTTTTTCCATGGGCAGCATCGTATTACAATGCGGGAGCAATAGGTGAACAAAGTAATACGCTATGTTTTACCGGAATATATAAGCAACAGTACATTGGATACAAGGATGTTTATGTAGACGAACAAGGTAAAACTCAAGTAGAAAAAACATCCCCGTATCAATTTTTATTCAATATAGAATCTTATTTGCG
>JAVWBZ010000042.1:0-9664 GCA_036649255.1 Bacteroidales bacterium | reverse complement strand
ATCCTTTTTTATCAATTTGAAAGGCCATACGAGTGGCTTGTAAAGTTCGTTACGGACAACGACAGAGGAAACCTAAACACATATCACAATATTCGCCAAATGTTTTTGGGTTCCTCTTTCAAGAGTTTGCATCATACGCAACAACGATCAGCACATGTACCACAATCCTGTGTAGGTATCTGAAACTCTGATTCCCTTTCCAAACTCCTTGGTTTCGTTTTTTCCATTTCGCTCACCACTGCCATTAGTCTGATGGAAAATGGCGATCCTCGAAAAAAGGCTATCACCTTGATTATTGGCAGGATATGAGGGAAAGAAATTAGGGAATGTTCATTTTGCAAGAATTAATATTTCTTGAGATGTGGGAAAGTTTTTGAAAAATACAGGAATTTTTTTGATGTTTCGTTATTTGGTAATTTTTCTACGTGGTGGTACCACCGAAACTTGTCGTTGAGCGTAATCTCGTTTTCAGTTTGTTTTCAGATTAAACAAAAAAACACTCACAGTGCTAACTATAAGTGTTTTTCTTTGTGGGAGTTGACGGATTCGAACCGCCGACCCTCTGCTTGTAAGGCAGATGCTCTAAACCAGCTGAGCTAAACTCCCTTTCTCGTTGTTTGAGGCTGCAAAAATAGAGTTTTTTTTTATATCCCCAACACTTTCTATTTATTTTTTTTATTTTTTTATTCAACAATTTGAATTTCAATGCAATATTTTTTCTTAAAATTGAAATCCTATCTGCAAATTCAGGTATTTGGGTTTATTGGAAGGTTTGTCGGAGAAAAAATTCCGGAGCATTTGACGATAACTAATGTCAATAGTTACAAAATAGAGTTTAAAACCGACCCCTCCGGTAAACAAAAATTGATGTCTGGTAATATTATCTCTGGTGTAGCCAATATTATTTTTTGCCACTTGAATCAACGGTTGATAAATAATACCTATACTAGGCTGAAACGCGAAATTCTTTTTGAAAGGGATATAGCCAACCGCTTTTATTGGAATTTGTAAATAACGGGTTTCAACAATATTTTTTCCCGAATACACTACTGAACTATTGGTATCCATTTCCGTGTAATAAGTCCCCTTATGAAACATATATCCCATTCCAATCTCACCATATACATATTTCCCCGCACGAAAATAAACGCCAAACTCTCCCGAAAACAATTTCGTCAATTGATCTTCCTTTGAGTAATCCCTGTTCAAGGGAAAGTTAAATCCCAGTCTAAAGCCATATTGATACCAGGAGTCGTGAGCCGATGGTTTATATTTCGGCCATGCCGATTCTCTTAAAAGCAATGAATCCGATTCAAAAGCAAATGACGAATAGCATGAAACCAATGCCAAAAATAAGATCCATATTTTTTTATTCATTTTTAACATCCTCCTGCTCTTGTCTACAAACGATCGGGCGCCAAGCGTTGATTTCATTCATAGTACGTCCCAAACCGATTGTACTCATCGATTTTACCGCTTGTACCGCTTTGGCAATACTCGGTTCTATCTGTTTTAACTCTTCGGATGAAAATTTTCCCAATACATAATCCACTTGATAACCTTGTGCATAATTTTTTCCGACTCCAAATCTGATTCTTGAAAAATCCTGATGTCCTAAAATTTCAATAATATGATTAAGACCATTATGAGAACCGCCGCCGCCTTTTGGCTTCATTTTGAGCACACCTAAAGGTAAATCTATGTCATCGGAAATAATCAACAAATTATCCACCGCCACTTTTTCCATATCCAGCCAATAGCGAACAGCCTTTCCACTTAAATTCATATAAGTAGTCGGCATCAATAAAACGATTGTTCTGCCTTTAAATTTAGCGCGAGCTACATAGGCATACCGATCTTGAGTAAAAGTAACCCCTAAATCCTTGGCAATCGCACTCACTATCTCAAAACCGATATTATGGCGAGTTCCCGAATATTGGTCTTCCGCATTTCCCAGACCTACTATCAAAAATTTTTTATCCGTTTCCATCATCAAAGAGCCATTTTTTATGTACCAAAAGCTAAAACAGTCTTGACACTATGTTATCAAAATTACCACTATATTTGATCCTTAGTAAGATTGACTAAAAATGAAAAGTTAAGTTTCCCATAATTTCTATGTTCATAAAATTTAGGGTGTTGTGAAAAATCATGCTTTTTAGAGTGCTCAATAACAAGCCATCCATCAGGGTTCAACAAATCATGATGGAATACATTTTCAACTATTTTTTCAATTCCTTCCAAATCATACGGAGGATCGGCAAAGATAATGTCAAATTTCTGTTTACAGCGTTCCGTAAAAACAAAAGCATCGTTTTTTAACACTGTCACATTTTCATAGGCCAGTTTCCCAATCGTTTCCCTGATAAAGTCAACACAATGTTGTTCATTATCAATAGCCAGCACCGAAACAGCATCACGAGAGGCAAATTCATAAGTAATATTACCTGTTCCAGCAAAAAGATCCAACACTTTAATTCTATCAAAATAGAAATAATTATTCAAAATATTGAATAAGCTTTCCTTTCCTAAATCCGTAGTGGGTCTCACCGGTAATCCCGTGGGGGCCACTATTTTTCTTCCTTTATTACGTCCGCTAATAATTCTCATATAATCAATGTGTTATTTCAAATCTACAGATACGATTTCCATGTCACCAATATAGGTATTCAACAGCGTAATCAATTTAGGATTTCTTTCTATAAAATAATTTAAATAGATTTTACAAGATGTCTCTTTCATATCAAATTGTTGAATTACATGGAGAAGATAGAACAACATATCAATTTCAGAAGTAAAATTAAAACGATTCACCATCATTAATTTTTCATCCTTCCAAACGATAAAATCTGCAAACGATTTATTCAACGATAATAGTACAAAATTCCGACTTTGCGAGCGTTTTATTCCATCTTTCAAAAGCAGTGTTATTTCATGAACATAATGAGTATTTATATTAAGTCTTTTCAGTGCATTCACCGCTTTTTGATCCAGAAAATAAATCGACCGATACGATTCTATTTCATCCGAAAAAGATTTTCCTATTTCGGCAGTCTCAAACTGAAATTTCAAATAATCCTGCATTTTCTCCGCTTGAAAAAGAGGCTTGGGGATCAAAACCGGAGGAACTGTTGCCACTATAATTTGAATATCTTCCGTTTGATTTTCATCCAATTCAAAAAAATAAGGAGCTTCCGACGCAATGGTAGAGCTACTGCCTGTGAACGTTTGTTTCACTTCTTCTTCGTTCCCTTTGTTTTTTTTATAAAACGAAAATCCATCCGGAAATATCCGGATGGATTTATTACTTTGAAATATCAAGGATGTGCACATAATTTATTCCCAATTTCCCGAAGTACTTGCTTCAGTTAATGATCCCATGGTAATGTTACCGTATTGAACTCTATATTGTACTTCATTTGCTAAGCCATGATAAAAAATATAATTAAAAAATCGGGTAAAGACATTGGTATTTTTAGGAGTAATACTTTTATCAATATTAGCTAAGATATCATCTAACGGAACATCTATACAATATACCGGAATTTCATAGGTTTTACTTGCAATAGAACCCGTTTGAATTGTGAATTTTTTACCATCTGCCATTGGAATATATTGAAAATCCTTGAAAGATTCAATATTAAGATTGGCATCTGTTTCCAAAATTCTATCTTTAGCAGGAACCGCAACCGTTTCTTTTTTCAAGATACCCTTCTTCAAAGCATCAGCTTCCGTCATTCCTTCAGGAATTTCACCCACATTTTTGATAACATTTACATGTCCGTTTTGAACAAAATCGACTAATGAGTCAATATTAGAGCAATAAGTTTTAAATTCGTTTTTATAAACAGCTTCTACCGCACGAATGGTCATTAATCTTTCTTTAATTATATCGCGACGTTCCTCATAAATTAATTTAAATTTTTCAGGACGCAAAATACTTCTGAGAACTAAAATAGAAAGTACAAGGACAACAATAATCAATAAAATGCGAAATAATGTTTTGGTTTTCATAATTTTCTATGTTTTATATGTCAATAATATGAGGTTTAAAAAATTTGAGCAAAAATAATAAAAAAAGTAATAGCTCTTACAAAAAAAAAATTGGGCTATTCCCTTCTGTTAAAAAGTAATTCGGGTAATTCCAACAGGATGATTTTGAGCAACTAAGTCTTTAATTTTTCGATAATCGTCACTATTTTTCACAAAATCCAGTTGATTTGCTTCTACAACAAGAATGGGAATATTGGCATGTTGTTTAAGGTAGATCATGTAGCTATCCTGAATATTATTGAGATAATCAGCTGTAATATTTTTTTCATATTCTCTGCCACGAACGGCAATGTTTTGAAGTAATTTTTCCGCACTGTTATACAAATATATCAACAAATCAGGTTTAGGAAGGAACGAAGAAATTATTTCATATACTTTTGAATACAAGTTATATTCATCCATCTGAAGATTATTTTTTGAAAAAATAATACATTTATCAATAAAATAGTCCCCAATAACCAAATCCTTAAAGAGGTCCCGCTGAGAAAGCAATGTTTTCAATTGCTGGTATCGATCAACCAGAAAAGTCATTTCAACGGGAAAAGAATAATGAACGGGATCCTTATAGAATTGAGGCAAGAAGCAATTATCAGCAAATCTTTCCAAAATAAGTTCCGCATTAAAATCCTCGGCAAACATTTCCGCAAGCGTTGTTTTTCCTGCCCCTATACATCCTTCTATGACAATGTAATTATAATTCATATCCGATTACTTGTTTAAGACAATGGCACATTAATTCCAAGTTCTTTTAATGGTTTGATGATAAAATCCCGGTTTCCCATGTTAGGATGGGGAATGGTAAGCCGGTCATTCTTAAATGAAAGATCTTCATAAAACAAAATATCTAGGTCAATGGTACGAGGCTGATAGTTCATCTTTCCTTTGATCATCCGACTTTTTTCGACTCTTCCAAGCTCTTTTTCAATATCTTGCAAAATATCCAGTAATTCTATCGGCATGCAATCGGTTTGAATAATAATCACCTGATTCAAAAAATCGAACGAATCAAATCCCCATGATTTGGTTTCGTAAACAGCTGATTTTTTTAACACTTTTCCCACTCTATTTTGAATAGACGAAATAGCCTGATCAAGATACAATTCTCTATCACCTAAATTACTTCCCAAAGATAGTACCACTTTTTTCATTTTGAAAATTTATGCGGCAAAGATATCAAAAAAAAGAGGCCCTCTAAAGGTCCTCTCGTTTTCATTCTTCTAACAGAATGAACAAAACTGAATTAATTGTTTACTACAAAAAAAGATTTTCCGAAAGGATTAGGAATCAATTCTATTGATTTTGAGTAATTTAAGAGATTTTCAATAATGTATCTCCTCGGACGCCCTTTTTTTATAGTTTTTTTTTCTTTCAAAATAGTAGTGTTTCTTTCCATAGGCATTTTTTAATGTAATACCCACTTAAAACGCTATTATTTTCATTTTATTATACTTTGCTTTCAAAATTCGGATAAACAACTAACTTAAAACAAGTTTTTTTTCTTGAATAATCTTACGCAGATTAATCAGCGCATATCTCATACGCCCCAATGCCGTATTAATACTAACACCAGTAATTTCTGCAATATCCTTAAAACTAATATCTTGATAAATTCTCATTTCAAGCACTTCCCGTTGTTCTTCGGGAAGATAATGTATCAAATTGCTGACATCCTGATGAATTTGCTCCGTAATAATTTTTTGTTCTATTGAAGGATCGCTACCATAAAGCAAATCAAAAATATCAAATTCACCATTGTTTTCAAAAGCAGGTAATCTTTGAATTTTCCTGTAATAGTCAATTTTAAGATTATTGGCTATTCGCATCACCCATTGAATAAACTTTCCCTCTTCTTTATAACTACCTGAACGTAAAGTATTAATCACTTTAATGAAAGTATCCTGAAAGATATCTTCTGCCAATTCACGGTTTTTTACGGAAACCAGAATATATGAAAAGACTTTCTTTTCATGACGCAAGATTAAACTTTTTAAGGCGGATTCATCACCTTCCATATAACGACTAATTAATTCGTTATCACTAAGTGCTATCGCTTTCATAAGGCTCTCCCTTCTTTTTGATGGTTAATTCTAAAAAAGGTAAAAATTTATTCGATAGCGCTCCTCCTATTATTTTAAATGTGATGATTTCAGTTGGCAAATATACAATAATATCTAAATGGTTGTCAATAATAATTTAATTTTTTTACAGACTAAACATAACACATTGATTTACAATTTAAAAAAATCATACTACTTAATTATGAAAGGCACCATTCAGGATTGCACTCGGTTTTTTTGTACCTTTGTGGCCGTTTTTATCTACTCAAATCATGAACAACAATCATATATTAATCAAAGGAGCCCGTGTCAACAATTTAAAAAATATAGAGATAGAAATACCTCGAAACAAATTAGTTGTCATCACTGGACTATCGGGTTCCGGAAAATCTTCTCTTGCTTTTGACACTTTATATGCAGAAGGGCAACGTCGTTATGTAGAAAGTTTAAGTTCCTATGCTCGACAATTTATGGGAAAACTTTCCAAACCGGAAGTTGATACGGTCTATGGCATTCCTCCGGCCATTGCCATTGAGCAGCGTGTTATGTCACGGAATCCTCGATCTACTGTGGGAACCACCACTGAGATTTATGAATATCTGAAACTTCTTTTTGCACGCATAGGAAAAACCTATTCTCCCATCAGTGGAAAAGAGGTAAAAAAAGAAACTATTCAGGATGTTCTTCAATATATTCAAGCTATTCCTGAAAAAAAGGCTAAAATCTATGTTTTGTCTCAAGTTGTTGTTGTTTCTGGTAGAACATTGATCGAACAGCTTGAAATTCTAAAAAAGCAGGGGTTCAACAAAATGATCTATAACAAAGAAATCAAAGATATTGACGAACTGATAGGCCTCAAAAAACTCAGTAAAAATGCCGATATTTTTATTCTAATTGATCGATTCAAGTATGAAAATATTGATCAGAATATGGTCAGATTGACAGATTCCTTACAAATTGCTTTCAGTGAAGGAAAAGGCAGTTGTGTTATACAAGTAGAAACGGATACCATCAGCCAAAAACGTTTTAGCAATTTATTTGAATTGGACGGAATCGAATATGAAAATCCATCCATTAACTTATTTAGTTTCAATAATCCATATGGGGCATGTAAAAGTTGCGGAGGTACCGGCATGATTGAAGGAATCGATCCCGATTTAGTCATTCCAGACCGTTCGCTTTCCGTTTATGAAGGTGCCGTAGTTTGTTGGAGAGGGGATGTCTTAAGCGAATGGAAAAAGGATTTCATTAAAAATGCAATCAAAAAAGATTTTCCTGTTCATCGTTCCATCGAACTTTTAACGCCGGAAGAATATGAACTTCTTTGGAATGGTGATCCAACAGCAAATATAGAAGGAATTACTCAGTTTTTTAAATTTGTCGAAGAAAATCGATATAAAATACAATACAGGGTATTGCAATCCCGTTATCGCGGGCGCACTCTCTGTCCCGACTGCAAAGGAACCCGATTGAGAAAAGATGCCAACTATGTCAAAGTCAACGGCAAATCAATCTCTAACTTGATGCTTGAACCCATTGATTCATTGTATAGTTTTTTCGCTCATTTTAAATACAAGAACAACCAAGAGAAAGCAATTGCCGGACATATCGTATCGGAATTAGTCAACCGAATAGGTTTTTTATTAGAAGTAGGATTGGGATATCTGACATTGAACCGTTTAAGCAAAACACTTTCGGGAGGGGAATCTCAACGAATCAATCTGGCTACTTCATTAGGCAGCAGTTTAGTGGGATCACTGTACATATTGGATGAACCCAGCATTGGGTTGCACGTCAGAGACACCCATAATCTAATAAAAGTACTTAAGAGACTGAGAGATATAGGCAATACAGTAGTACTTGTGGAGCATGACGAAGAAATTATCAGAAGTGCTGATTATATTATTGATATTGGTCCTCAAGCAGGTCGTTTGGGCGGATATGTCGTATTTAAAGGCACTTTGTCACAACTTCTTCAAGAAGAGAATAATTTAACAGCAGGCTATCTCCGGGGAATGGAAAATCCAAACGCCCCACATGCTTTGTCGATTTTGCTCCCGAAAAAAAGAAGAAAATGGCGAAATTATATAGAAATAACGGGTGCTAAAGAAAATAATCTAAAAAACGTAACGGTTAAAATTCCATTGGAAATATTCGTGGTGGTAACCGGCGTAAGCGGTTCAGGAAAAAGTACCCTCATCAAACGAATTTTGTATCCGGTTATCCAAAGAATGATTCATCAAACAGGGGATAAGCCGGGGCGTCACAGCAAAGTGGATGTTGATCTCGACAAAATATCCGATGTAATTATGGTAGATCAAAATCCGATCGGTCGTTCTTCCCGCTCTAATCCGGTTACTTATATCAAAGTATATGACCTGATTCGTGAATTATTTGCCTCACAACCCCTTGCTGTTCAAAGAAATTATAAATCTGGATTTTTCTCTTTCAATATCCCGGGCGGGCGATGCGAAGAATGCGAAGGCGAGGGAGTCGTACATATTGGCATGCAATTTATGGCCGATGTTGATTTAGTATGTTCGGAATGCCACGGCACCAGATTCAAAGAAGAAGTACTTGATGTTAAAGTAAATGGAAATTCTATTGCCGATATTTTAAACATGACCATCAATCAAGCAATTGAGTTTTTTAATACACTACCTTTCAACAAATTAATTCATAACATTGTTACAAAGCTACTGCCATTACAAGAAGTAGGATTGGGTTATTTAAAGATGGGGCAATCTTCTTCCACCCTCTCGGGAGGAGAAGCTCAACGCGTAAAATTGGCTTATTACCTATCTTTTGGAGAAAACCAACAACGAGCTTTATTCATTTTTGACGAACCCACTACAGGTCTACATTTTCATGATATTGACAAACTGTATCAATCATTTAATAAACTCATCGAAAAAGGAAATTCCATTGTAGTGATCGAACACAATCCTGAAATCATCAAATGTGCCGATTGGATCATTGATATGGGCCCGGAAGGAGGAGACAAAGGAGGAGAGATTGTTTTTGAAGGAGTTCCCGAGAAAATCATCTCGCAAAAAAGATCTTATACAGGGCAATATCTTGCAAAAAAATTGGCAGAAAAATAGAATCAGAAAATGTCAATTAATTCCACTCAACATGAAAAAAAACAGTATTCTCAATGCCATCAAGGGGCAAAATGTGGTTATTCTCGGTTTTGGAAGAGAAGGGGTGTCAACCTATAAATTCATCAGACGTTATTTTCCGGAACAGCCAATAACGATTTCCGATAAAAGCGAAGTTCTTAATACGGAAGAATTTAAAAGTGACAGGCATTTAACTGTAATTACAGGGGAAAAATATGACCAGGGATTAGATCAATATGATCTTATTTTTAAAACGCCAGGAGTCAATTTAAATCACCTCAACTATTTCATTCCTCCATATAAAATCACCTCGCAAACGGATCTGTTTATACGAGCTTTTCGAGATCAAATTATAGGCGTCACAGGTACCAAAGGCAAAAGCACCACGTCATCCCTGATTTATCATATTCTTTACAACAGCCACTACCCTAC
>JAVWBZ010000041.1:0-10090 GCA_036649255.1 Bacteroidales bacterium | reverse complement strand
ATGTACTCCTTTTCCCGAAAGGGCATTCAGATAAACGGGTAGTGTTGCCACCAATGTTTTTCCCTCTCCGGTAGCCATCTCGGCGATTTTACCCTGATGAAGCACGGTCCCTCCGATAAGCTGTACGTCATAATGACACATATCCCATTTGATCACATTGCCACCAGCTGCCCAACTGTTTCTGTATCGAGCCTTATCACCGATAATTTCAATACATTCGCGATATGCTGCAATGTCTCGGTCCATCTGAGTAGCGGTTACTTCTACGATTTCATTTTCTTTAAAACGACGTGCCGTTTCTTTCATTACAGAAAATGCCTGCGGTAAAATTTGATCTAAAATTTCCTGAGTGTGTTTATAGATTTTCTTTTCAAGATTTTCAATCTCTTTATAAAAATCTTCTTTTTCATTAATGTTGATTTCGTAGTTGTCGTTTAAATAGTCCTTAATTTCCGCAATACGATCTTCTTCTGCTTGATTTGATTCTGATATTAGTTCTTTAAATTCTATTGTTTTAGAACGAAGTTCATCGTTTGATAAGTTCTTAATCATTTCGTAAGCCTCTAAGGTTCTTTCAAGGAAAGGTTTAAGTTCTTTGAGGTCTCGGTCAGCCTTGGTACCGAAAAGTTTACTTAAAAAATTTGCCATTTTTATAATTTTGAAAATTGGGTGCAAATTTACGTTAAATTATGGGAATAATATAATATAATTTGAATTTTATTTTTAATCGAAAAAATATATAAATTTGCATCCAAAATATATAGTAAAAAACTTACAACTTCTCAAAGAAAAAATAATTATTTAAATTGCTAAATGACAATAAATTAAATGATTTATAACGCCTTAAATTCGTCAAATTATAATTTTCAGATCAATTAACCACTTACGTCATGAAATATTTTTTATTTTTTATTATTGTCTTTATTACCACATCCATGGGAAATGCTCAATCTTTATTGGAACGTATTGGCAAAAATGCCAAAAGAGCGGTGGAAGATAAAATTGAACAAACAACTCAAAATGCGATTAATGATGCTTTGAATGAGAACGATAAGGAAGAACAAAAATCAACGGAGGCGCCACCGGAATCGCTTCCTGTTGAAAGCGTTCCGCAAGAGCCTCAAAAACCAGTTCAAAATGTGGAGAAACAATGGGCGAAATCTGATTTTGTGCCAGGTGATGAAATCATGTTCGAAGATAATGTCATCGATGAAAAATTGGGAGAATTTCCTTCACAATGGGATTTGTTGGAAGGCAATGCCGAAGTGGCCAAAATCAATGGAGAAAATGCCATTTGTCTGATGGCTAATAGTCAAATTGCTCCGCTTATGCGGAACATGGAGGCCTATCTTCCCGATGTATATACCATTGAATTTGATTTTTTAACAACCGATCAGCCTTTTAACCATAATATTCGAGATCTGTATTTTAAATTATATGATCAAGAGGGAAATTCTGTTTTTGAATTAAGATTTCCCGACAATGATGTGGAAGAAAATTTGCATAACGTTTCTTGGCAGTGGGTTGTTGCACCCGAAGATGGATATAGAATTGGAGAAACTTCAGTTTCTGTTGCGACGGCTTCATGGCATCGATTCTCTTTATCATTTAATAAAAGAGCGTTAAAAGTGTATATTGACGGAAATAGGATCGTCAATATACCTACGGTAAAACAAGGGGTTCGTTTTGACCTTGAAAGTGTTACTAATCTTAATAATGAAAAGCATATCAAAAATATTCGTATAGCCAAAGGAGCTGTGCCTTTGTACGACCGAATGGTTTCGGAAGGGAAAATCATTTCGTATGGAATTACCTTTGATGTTAACAAAGCAACACTTCGTCCGGAATCAATGAGTACGCTCAATCAGATTGTTGCTTTAATGACTCAAAATCCGGATTTGAAATTCAGTGTGGAGGGGCATACCGATAATACCGGTAGTATGGCCAATAATCAACTCCTTTCCGAAAGTCGTGCCAAAGCGGTGGTAGATAAATTGGTGGAAATGGGCATTGTGAAAGAACGGTTAAGCAGTAAGGGGTATGGAGCTAGCAAGCCTATTGCGGACAATTCTAACGACGAAGGGCTTGCTAAGAACAGAAGGGTGGAATTTATTAGAATGAGATAGTTCTATTTGATGATCCGATCTTTATGCTGATTGATAAAACTTTCCCAACCGGTAAATTTGGCTCCGCCAAAATCTATTTTATTTTGTAAATGGTGACACACTGCCACAGCCAAAGCATCGGTAGCGTCCAAATATCGGATCGTTTCGGGAATAGGGTACATGTTTTTAAGCATGGCAGCCACTTGTTCCTTAGAGGCACTTCCATTACCAGTGATGGATTGCTTGATTTTACGAGGTGAATATTCAAATACTTCCAATCCTTTATGAAGAGAGGCTGCGATTACAATGCCTTGAGCTCTTCCCAATTTGAGCATAGATTGAGGGTTTTTCCCGAAAAAGGGAGCTTCAATGGCCAAAATAGTGGGTTGATATTGTTCGATAATTTCCAGAGTGGTTTCAAAAATTTTTTTCAACTTGGCACTTTGATTGGACAATTGGGTCATCTTAACAACATCCAAGGTAATCAGTTCTGATTTGCGAACGGCCGTTTTCAATAACGAAAAACCCATAATGGTCGTTCCTGGATCGACACCCAAAATTAACGATTCACTCATTTTTGTATGGTTAGGCATTGGTTTTGATAATCAATAACAACACCGTATTTTACAAAGAAATCACTTCCTAAAATACCTTGTACCAAAGGGAGTTTCATGGTTTTGTAAGCGGCGTTGATATGCTGTAAATCAAGGAGTACTACCGTATATTCTGTCATCTCAAATCGTCCTAATTTAAAACGAAAAACAGTAGAGATTTTGCTTTCAAAATCAGAACTGCCAACTCCCACATTCATGCCTTCGTTATTTTCAATAGTAGTAGCTTGATTCAGAGATTTTATAAAATCCAAATCAAAGCAACTGTGCGAAGCTCCAGTATCAACGACTAAGTTAACAGGTTGATTATCAATTTTCCCTTTGATAACAATATGATAATTCTCAGGTTCCAATTCTACTATTTTAAATTTAACTTTCACCATGGCAGTATCATTCTTTGTTTAAATCCATCGTTTTTTTCTAAAATAAAGCAATAGACCTACAATCACCAATATACATACTCCAATTAAGATGTAGAAAGCATGCGGTATATTGCCTATTGGCAAATGCACGTTCATTCCGTATAATCCCGTGATAAAGGTAAGAGGAAGTACAATGGTGGAAATAATGGTAAGCATACGCATAATTTCGTTGGTCTTGTTTGCCTGTAAAGAGTCGTAGGTACTTGATAAACCGGCCACCAATTCACCATAGTCTTCAACCATATCCCACATCTTTTGATAGAAGTCCAGAATATTACCCCAATAATCTTCCATATCATCGGCAAAACCTTTCACTTCACCTGATTCAAATTTATGGAATAGCCTGAGTTGAGGTTTGAAAATGGTATTAAGTTGAATGATGTTTTTTCTAAAACGAGAAATTTGTTCGATGATTCGTTCCGATTTGGCACTAAATAGTTCTCTGTTGATAATTTCAATTTCGCTGCCCATACGTTCTACCAAAAGGAATGTTTCTTTCATCATTCGGTATAAAACCTTATATAAAATGGCATCACTGGTACAACTGATCTCATCTTCTTCTATTTCGGTAGGATCTATTTTCGTAAGACTGAAAAGATCTTGCACTACATAGTGTGAATTTCCAACCGTGATAAGGTAATCCTGTCCCCAAAAGATTTTAGTTTCTTCTGTTTTGATTAGATTGGTACGTTTATCCAAAAGTGGAAAATGCAATACCAGAAAATAATAATCATCGTAAACGTCAATTTTAGGACGCTGAACAAAACTCGAACAGTCATCAATATCCAAAGGGTGAAAATGAAAGTTATCTTTTAAAAAATCTAAATCCTCAACAGTGGGATTTGTAATATGGTGCCACTTGAGCGTTCCAAAACTAATGGTATCAACCATTATAACCTCCTTTCCTCTATGGACGAAAAACTAATTTCTACATTCCGTGTTTGTAATTTTTTTTTGACCGGCAAAGATAATAAAAAAAGTTGACGTCAGGTAAATATGTGTTATTTTGTCTTGAAATGAACTTTGCAATATTTTAGAATCTGAAAAAAGTATTTTAGCATTCTAAAAAAGATTTATCAAGAGAGGTTGATTCATTTTAAAATCAATCAATATTTTACTATTTTTGCAAATTATTTTTTAGATATGAAGTTATTGATTCTTTTGTCGCGAGTACCGTATCCTCTTGAAAAAGGCGATAAATTGCGTGCATTTAATCAATTGCGTATTCTTTCTCAATTTCACGAAATTTATCTTGTAGCTTTAAATGCCGACAGATTACATCCTCAAGCCATTGAAAAACTACAACCTTTTTGCAAAGAGATTCATATTATAAACTTGAATATCTTTTCAAAAATCAGATTTCTCCTACGTTTTTTATGGAAAGGATTGCCATTGCAATGCGGTTATTTCTATAGTAAAAAAGCAGCCAAGGATATTCGTTGGTTAATTCAAAGCATTCAGCCAGATCACATTTATTGTCAGTTGGTTAGAGTTGCCGAATATGTCAAAGAGGTGCCTATAAAAAAAACAATCGATTATCAGGATGTATTTTCAAAGGGCATCTTCCGTCGTTATCAGAAGGCTCCTTTTTATTTGAAACCGTTTTTAAAATTGGAATATCTGCGGTTAAGTCGTTACGAAAGAGCTATTTTCCCTTATTTCGACCATAAAACGATCATTACGGCTGTTGATCGTGATTTGATTCCTCATACCGAAAATGAAAAGATTCATGTCATAGCCAATGGTGTTGATTTTGACCAATATCAATATAAAGGCGAAAAAAAAGAATTTGATTTGATTTTTTCCGGAAACATGAATTATCCACCTAATATTGAAGCGGCTGAATATCTTGCCAAACAAATTTTTCCTCAATTGAAAAAGAAATTTCCTCATCTTACGTTGGTGCTTTGTGGAGCCAATCCTTCTCCTAAAGTTTTGACACTCAGAAAGAAAGATATTATAGTAACAGGTTGGGTAAATTCTATGGCGGCCTACTATGCAAAATCCAAAATCTTTATTGCACCAATGCATCTTGGTACGGGTTTACAAAACAAACTGTTGGAAGCGATGGCTATGAAGTTGCCTTGTATCACTTCCTCATTGGCTGGCAAACCGTTGGAAGGCATAGAAAACGGAAAAGATATTTTGATTTGCAGCACTGCCACCGGCTATATTGAAGCCGTTAAATTACTGCTCACCAATCCTGAAGCTTACTGCGAAATGGCAGAAAACGGATATCGTTTTGTAACGGAAAATTATAATTGGGAGGCCATCACCTATAAACTGAATGACCTGATTAGTCAATAGAAAATTAGAAGTATCCGGTAAAGATATTTAAGCTTCTTATGCAAAATGATAATCAAAAATGGAAACCCCATTTCTTTTGCTTTTTTGTAGCAGTTTACCGGGCATCCAGAATGAAAAATGAGCAAATTATTTAAGTGATTAAATAATTTGCTCATTTTTCAATGGCTCATTTGTTCATGAGTTATTGAACTTTTGTTATTTGCGTCCTGGATATACTTTTAATGCTTCAGCCAGACATTTCATTGCTTCTTGTAAGTCGGAAACTTTCAAACAGTAACTGATGCGTACTTCGTCGGTTCCCATATTTTTGCTTGAATAAAAGCCGGTAGCGGGAGCCAACATAACCGTTTGTCCGTGAAAATTAAATTCTTCTAATAACCATTGGCAAAATTTATCGGAATTGTCAATGGGTAAACGGGCTACTGCATAAAAAGCGCCTTTTGGTTTGGGGCAGAAGCAACCGGGCATTTGATTGATAGCATCTACTACTGTATCACGCCTTGCTACGTAATCTTGAATAACGGTATCAAAATATTCTTTAGGGGTGTCAATCGCAGCTTCTCCTAAAATTTGTCCATAGGTAGGAGGGCTCAAACGAGCTTGGGCAAATTTCATGGCTGTGTTGTATACCTCCTTGTTTTTGGTGATAAAGGCGCCTATACGAACACCACATGCACTATAACGTTTTGAAACAGAGTCTAATAGAACAACATTCTGTTCAATGTTTTTCAATTCCATAACAGAAAAATGTTTTTCACCATCGTAGCAAAATTCTCTGTAAACTTCGTCGGCAAACAGGAAGAGATCGTGTTTTTCCACAATTTGGCTCAATTTGATTAACTCTTCTTTTGAATAAAGATAACCAGTTGGGTTATTGGGGTTGCAAATCATGATCGCTTTTGTTTTAGGGGTAATGATTTTTTCAAATTCTTCAATAGGAGGAAGAGCAAAACCGTTTTCAATGCTGGAGTAGATAGGTTTAACTACCACGCCGGAAGTCACGGAAAAACCGTTATAGTTGGCATAAAAAGGTTCTGGAATGATTACTTCGTCGCCGGGATCCAAGCAGCTGTTGAAGGCAAATAAAATACCTTCCGAACCTCCGGTTGTAATGATGATATCATCGGCTGTGATATCAATACCCACACTTTTATAATACCCGGCTAATTTTTTACGATAACTTAAAAAACCTGCCGAATGACTATAGGCAATAACAGGAATATCTGCGTTTTTAACGGCATCACGAGCACATTTGGGAGTTTCGATATCAGGCTGTCCGATGTTTAGGTGGAAAACTTTTACACCTCTTTGTTTGGCGTCATCAGAAAAAGGAACCAATTTTCTGATAGGGGATGAGGGCATATTCTGTCCTTTTTGTGAAATTTTTGGCATAATAACTTTAATTTAATTTTAGTTTTTTATAATTCTTCTTTGATTTCCAATAATAAAGTTTTTATTTTAGTAAGCGTGTCAACCACTTGAGCATTCCCGGCTTCTTTGATAAGATTATTTTTTAAAGCATCTTTGGCCCCTTGTAAGGTATATCCTTTGACCTTGGTTAGATAGTGAATGGTTCTGATAATTTCAAGATCTTTCTTGGTAAAATAACGATCTCCTTTTTTGTTTTTATAAGGTTTGATCATATCGAATTCTTTTTCCCAAAATCTCAGAAGAGATGGATTGACATCAAATATTTTGGCGGTTTCGCCGATGCTGTAATATACTTTTTCTATTTCTTCCATTTCGTTGGTTCCCATTTATAATGAATCGAATGATCTTTTTACGTTCAGTCCGCTTCACGCCGGGCGTCCTCTCTTCTGTTGTCTTTGGCTTTGATGCTTTCTCGTTTATCATACATTTTCTTTCCTTTGGCCAATGCGATGTTCAATTTAGCATAACCGTTTTCGTTAATCCACAATAGTGTGGGAATGATGGTAAACCCTCTTTCATTCAACTTGGAAAGTAACTTCTTGATTTCTTTTTTATTAAGCAATAACTTTCGGTCTCGTTTGGGTAGATGGTTGTTATATCCTCCATGTGTATATTCACTGATATGAAGATTATGCACCCAGAGTTCATTGTTGATAAAAGAACAATAGGCATCCGTAAGATTTACCTTCCCCGTGCGAATCGATTTTATTTCAGTTCCGGAAAGTACAATACCTGCCGTGAACGTAGTAAGCAAGTAGTATTCAAACTCTGCTTTTCGGTTCTTAATTGCAATTTGAGAAGGCTTCTTATCTTTTGTCATACCGTTTTTATAGTGGCTGCAAAATTAATAATAATTATGATATTGTATATCGTTGTTTTTTTTCTACTTTTGCAAAAAAATTCTTATGATGTTTCTGATAGCATTAAATTTCATAAATTTTAGAATTATAGATGTACTGGATATCTTTTTAGTGGCATTGTTGTTGTTTGAATTGTATAGATTGTTAAAAGGAACCACGGCTGTAAGAATTTTTTGGGGAATTGCCAGTATCTTTGTTATATGGAAAATAGTCTATTACCTTCAGTTTACCATGCTTTCCGAAATATTGGGACAGGTGATCAGCGTGGGGGTAATTGCCCTGATTGTTCTGTTTCAACCAGAAATCAGAAAATTCTTGCTTTATTTGGGAAATTCAAGATTTACAAAATTTGCCAATAGCCTTAGAGGGAAAAAAGGCAATGTAGGGGAATTTGAGGAAGAAATAGATTCTATCACCAGGGCTTGCAAGCGCATGTCAAGTTCTAAAACCGGTGCTTTGATTGTGTTGGCTCGCACTACTCCCTTGGTAGATTTTCTAAATACAGGTGAAAAAATTGATGCTTTGGTATCACGGGAATTACTGGAAAATATCTTTTTTAAAAACAGCCCGTTGCATGATGGAGCCGTTATCATAAAAAACCATAGAATTGCGGCGGCAAGATGTATCTTACCCGTATCAAAGGATGAAAATTTACCTACCGATTTAGGACTTAGACATCGTTCTGCCATTGGATCTACTCTGCTAACTGATGCCATTGCCATTATTGTGTCGGAACAAACGGGGCAAATTTCTCTTTGCAAAGAAGGACATATTACCAGAGACATTTCCCCCACGGTATTGAAACAAATGTTAATAAATGAACTAACGGGAAATGGCGAATAAATACTTAGAATAAAATAAAGAATGAATACAATATTAGGATATATAAATTGGACAGTTGATCCAATCGCTTTTTCACTAGGACCATTGGAAGTAAGATGGTATGGAATTTTGTTGGCTACCGGTTTTTTTCTTGCTTATTTGACCTTGCAACAGATTTTTAAAGTGGAAAAACTATCTCAACCCTTGCTGGATAAACTTTCGATCTGGACGATTATCTGGACCATAGTAGGGTTGCGATTGGGGCATTTTCTGTTTTATGAACCAGAACAATTCATAACCAATCCGTGGGAAATTATTCTTCCGTTCCGCGATGGGAAATTTATAGGTTACCAAGGCTTGGCCAGTCATGGGGCAGTGATCTCTATTGTTATTTTTCTAATCTATTTTGCCTGGAAACATAAAATGAATCCCCTTTGGCTCATCGACCGATTATCAATTGCCATTCCTATTGCAGCCGCGTTTGTGAGAATAGGGAATCTAATGAATCATGAAATTGTAGGAAGTATCACCGATGTGTCATGGGCTTTTAATTTTACACAAGGAGGTCTTGGAGTGACTGATACGTTAAGGCATCCCGCACAACTCTACGAATCAATCGTTTATTTGTTGTTATATTTTTCTTTGGTATTCTATTATTTCAAATTTGCAAAAGGAAAAGTACCCCCCGGAAGAACCACCGGTATTCTTTTGATTGTAATCTTTACGGCCCGTTTTATTATTGAATTTTTCAAGGAAGTACAAGTAGCCAAAGAAATAGGCATGACTCTTGATATTGGACAAAAATTGAGCATTCCTTTTGTCGTGCTGGGAATCATATTGCTGATTTATTCTATTGTCAACAGAAAGAAAATTCCACAATACATAGAACCTGCTCATCCCGAAACGAAAGAGAAAAAATAACAGCGCGATTCGTAACTCTATTTTTCTTTTACAAGTGTATTGATGATCTTAATTTTCCTTCTATTTCCTACTTTGATTCCAATGGAACTTAGAGATATTTATTTGTATCACTTTTTCGTGTTGATGTAAAAAAACAAGATGAATTTGTATCAGAGGTGATGGTAATCGATGAAGGTTTTTATTTCGTTAGACTTTTGGTTAATGAAACTTGCCTGTCCGAATTCTAACAAGAGTTACTATATAAAGCCAATGTATGAAAAAACTAAATTTTTCATACATCCCTATTTTTTCATTTTATTATATTGAATCTCATTTTTTGAGATATTATCCCAAAAAGTGTGTAAATTTCGAATCATTGTAATAAACACACAATCAAATATGAAATTTACACAAGAACAAAAGTACACAATTTTAGAAGAAATCATCCAAAGCAAATCGGGTATTAAACAACTTTTGAAGATGAGTTTAGCCATTTTGATGAAAGCAGAACGAGAAGAACACAACCGTTCGGCTCAAGATTTGAGTAATGGCTATCGATTTCGCAAGACCTATGGTCAGGGTCAATTGTTGGAATTACAGGTTCCGCGAACGCGTAATGGCAACTTTTATCC
>JAVWBZ010000040.1:0-10140 GCA_036649255.1 Bacteroidales bacterium | reverse complement strand
AATGCTTTTGTGGTGATTAAAAACATTGGATCTCATCCTTTAACTGCGGCAACCATTCGTTATTCAATCGGAAATTCAATCAATGAAATTCCTCCTCAGTTGACCTATAATTGGACGGGGAATCTCCATTTTTTGGAAAAAGATACAATTAAATTAACCGGTTTAAATTGGAATGTCATAGAAGGGAATCGAGGTGTTTTTTCTTTTGAAGTTTCCAACCCTAATGGAATGGAAGATCCTACACCGTATAACAACCATTTGAGTGCTGCTTTCGATATGCCTACGAAAATCGAAACAACTCAATTTCAGTTTCATTTTCAAACCAACCACGCTCCCGATGAAACAAGTTGGACGTTGACAGATGCGTGGGGCGATACGCTTTATCGGAATGGGGAAAATCTCACGGCCAACACGCTTTATAAGAACGATATGGTACTGGAAAGCGGTTGCTATAAATTGAAAGTACAAGATATTCATGATGACGGATTGAAATTTTGGGCCAACATGCCCCCCAACGGAAATGGAACGGCAGGCTATGCAATGCTCAGAAAAATATCAAGTAATGGTACTACCTATGCCCCATTTAAAACAATCAATCCCGATTTCGGACGATTTGCCCAAATTGACTTTGCCGTTAACCAATATACCGGACTTGAAGAAAAACATGTTGAAAATGCTATGGTTAAATTGTATCCAAACCCTGCTCAAATTTCGATCTTTATTGAAATAAACGGGGCGGAAAAAGAACAGGTAATTGCAGAGCTTTATGATATGTTCGGAAGACTTCTGAAAGTGCAACCTTTCTTTGGATCAAATAAGTTGGAAATGGCTGTGAATGAACTTTCTCAGGGCATTTATATAGTGGTATGCAGAGAGGGTGGAAAAGTGATTGGACGGAATAAATTTGTAGTTTCGGGAAAATAAGTTAAAAAAATGAAATAGATTAAATTAGATATCAAAAATTTTGTATTTTTGCAACCCGAAAAAAAATAAACGAAAAATATTAAAAAAGAGAAGATTATTATGTATTTGACACCTGAAGTTAAACAAGAGTTGTTTAGAGAATACGGGAAAAGTGAATTTGATACCGGATCTCCTGAAAGCCAAGTGGCACTCTTCACACACAGAATTAAACATCTTACCGAACATTTGAAAGTAAATAAAAAGGACCTTGCAACCAAACGCTCTTTGATTGCATTGGTTGGTAAGAGAAGAAAATTATTAGACTATCTAAAGCAACAAGATATTGAAAGATATAGAGATGTTATTAAGAAATTAGGTCTTAGAAAATAGTCTCCATATCAAACAGTCTCTAAAAAAGGCAATTTATTTTGAATTGCCTTTTTTTCTATTTAAAAAAGAACAATTAGTAAATTGCCGAATGAGCTGATTAGATATTAGATTAATGAATAAAATAACAAATAATATATGTTAGGAATAAATAAAACTTTTGATCTTGGTGACGGTAGAATGGTTACCATTGAAACAGGCAAATTGGCTAAGCAGGCTGATGGATCTGTTGTTGTGAAAATGGGTGATACCATGTTGTTGGCAACAGTATGTTGCAAAAAAGATGCAGCCGAAAACGTTGATTTTATGCCGCTTCAAGTAGAATACCAAGAAAAATACGGTGCAGTAGGACGTTTCCCTGGGGGCTTCTTTAAACGTGAAGCTCGCCCTTCGGAATATGAGATTTTAATTGCCCGCCTTGTTGACCGTGCGCTCAGACCTCTTTTCCCTGACAATTTTCACGCTGAAACACAGGTATTGGTTACGTTGATTTCTGGTGATAGAAACAATCTTCCCGATGCATTGGCTTGCTTGGCAGCCTCTTCCGCGTTATCTGTTTCCAATATTCCTTTTTTGGGACCTATTTCCGAAGTAAGAGTGGGGCGAATTGACGGAAAAATGATAATTAATCCTACGGTAGCTGAAATGGAACATTCAGATATTGATATGATGGTAGCAGCTTCTATGGACAACATCATGATGGTGGAAGGCGAAATGAAGGAAATTTCTGAACAGGATATGGTAGATGCTCTTAATTTTGCTCACCAAGCTATTAAAGTTCAATGCCAAGCTCAGCTGGATTTAGCTACAATGGTCGAAAAAGCCAATCCGAAAAGAGAATATTGCCACGAAAAAAACGAGGAAGAATTAAAAGAATTGGTAACCAAACAAACTTATGATAAAGTATATGCGGTAGCCAAGTCATTTGTGGGGAAACATGAAAGAAACGATGCGTTTGATAAAATTTACGAAGAATTTCTTGAAACCATTCCAGAAGAAGAAAGAGAAGATAAAAAACCGATGATACAACGCTATTACCATGATGTACAATATCATGCGGTTAGAGATATGATTCTGAATGAAAGAATACGTTTGGATGGTCGCCAGTTGGATCAAATTCGCCCGATATGGATTGAAACCGACTATTTACCCTCTGCGCACGGTTCTGCTATTTTTACCCGTGGGGAAACACAATCTTTATCAACCTGTACACTAGGAACCAAACTAGATGAACAGATGATTGATGGTGCTATTTTAGATGGAACAAGCAGATTTATGTTGCATTACAACTTCCCTCCGTTTTCAGTGGGTGAAGTAAAACCGATCAGAGGTACCGGAAGACGCGAAATCGGACATGGAAATTTAGCACACAGGGCTTTAAAACCGATGATTCCATTTGATGATCCTTCTTTCCCTTATACGGTTAGAATTGTTTCTGATATTTTAGAATCTAACGGGAGTTCTTCTATGGCAACCGTTTGTGCTGGAACATTGGCACTGTTGGATTGTGGAGTGAAGATGAAAAAACCGGTTTCAGGTATTGCCATGGGGTTAATTACCGATGAAAAAACCGGAAAATATGGAATCCTTTCCGATATTTTGGGCGATGAAGATCATTTGGGTGATATGGATTTTAAAGTTTGTGGCACGGTTGACGGGATTACCGCTTGTCAAATGGATATCAAGGTAAATGGACTCTCTTCCGAAATTATGGCAGAAGCTTTGGAACAAGCCAAAAAAGGTCGTTTGCATATTTTAGGTAAAATTGAAGAAGCAATGCCCGCTCCTCGTGAAGATTACAAACCGTTTGTACCACGTATCGTTCAATTGCGTATTGCCAAAGAATTTATTGGTGCCGTTATCGGACCTGGAGGAAAAATTATTCAGGAAATGCAACGCGAAACCAATACGGTTATCAATATTGAAGAAGTTGGCGGATTTGGGATTATTGATATTGCAGCTGCCAATGTGGAAGATATCAATAGAGCAGTAGCAAGAATTCAAGCGATTACCACGGTTCCTGAAGTGGGCGAAATATATGATGGAAAAGTGAAAAGTATCATGCCTTTTGGTGCTTTTGTCGAATTTTTGCCCAACCAAGATGGCTTACTTCACATTTCGGAAGTGGCTTATAAACGTTTGGAAAATTTAGATGGAATATTGAAAGAAGGAGATGAAATCAAGGTAAAATTGATTGCTATTGATGAAAAAACCGGAAAATTCAAACTTTCACACCGTGTGCTTCTTCCAAAACCGGAAGGATGGAAAGAACCCGAAAGAACTGAAAGACCTGCCCATTCCAATAATGGACAAAGACCTCCCAGAAAACCTTTTCAAAAACAATAAAATGTAACAATGAAAACGGAGAATTTAACATTCTCCGTTTTTTTATTCATATGTTTCTCTGAAATGTCTGGATGAAGCTATTATTACAAAATTAATTTTCCCGATTTTATCAATAAAAATAACAAGAGATAAGTTATCTTTTTTGAATATTTTCCTTGTGTTCTTTCATGATTTCGTTGAAACAATGTCGGCAAAGAGGCGTGTAACTTTCCTTTTCACCCAATAAAACTTGTTTGTTATTGGAAACTAAACGATGTGAATAATGTGCCAGATCACCGCATTTTGTGCAAATGGCATGTACTTTGGTGATATATTCCGCAATGGCCATGAGTTGAGGTATGGGGCCAAACGGATTGCCCAAAAAATCCATGTCTAAGCCAGCCACAATAACACGAATGCCCGCATTGGCCAACTTATTGCAAACTTCTACCACCCCTTCGTCGAAAAATTGTACTTCATCAATTCCGACTACTTCCACACTTTCCATGTTGACATACAATAAAATTTCGGAAGAGTTGTGTACGGGAGTTGAAACCATGGAAGTTTCATCATGCGACACCACCTCCGTTTCATCGTAACGGGTGTCAATAGCAGGTTTAAAAAGCTCTATATTCTGATTGGCAAATTGGGCACGTTTGATCCTTCGTAATAATTCTTCTGTTTTACCGGAAAACATTGACCCGCAAACTACTTCAACCCAGCCTCTGTTCTTACTCCTGTTGGCTTTATTTTCTAAGAACATTTTTTATTTTTTGAATTGATTATTTTTGTATTTTTGAACGCTTTTTCGGATGGCAAAGTTAAAAAATTCTGGAGAACATAATTCATAATAATGACCGAAAATGGAAAAGATAAATATGCTAATAGATAAAATTATTGACAATCTGATACTTATTCAAAATAATGGGAAGGATGGTTCGCAAATAGAAAAAGATGTTTTGTTGCAGTATTTGAGAGAGGCGTATGTCGAAGTATTGAAGATGAAAAACGAAGACCGGGAAGGATACAAAGTGGCAATATCCCATCCAGAATCGCAAAAATATGAAGAAGCTCTTGAACAACAAGAGACAGAAATTCCGGATTCAGAAATGATAGAAAGCCCTGTTGAAAAATGGCAGGAACCTAGCATTTCTGAAGAAGAATGTTTAGAAGAAGAGGAAAAACAGACTGAAATAAAAACGGTCCCCATAGCGATGGTGGAAGAAGAATCGCTTGAAATGGATAACCTTGTGTCAGAAATAATGGCCAATATGGAGCAAGAGGTGGATGAAGCGGAAAATGAAACCATGGAAGAAGAAGCTCTGGAAACTATGATAGAACAAATAATACCTGAGCCTGTGGAAGAAGAGGCGTTTGTAGCAAATCAACAACTTATTGCCAGCGAATATCAACCGTCTGTTCAAGAACAGTATCGTAAACCCGATGAGGCGTTTGAACCGGAATCCACGCCAGAAAGGGAAATGGAAAATGATGAAGATTTTCTTCAATTTATTCCTCAGCAGAGCCATCCTGTCAAAGAAAAAGAAACGGCACCTGTTGAATTGAAGACCTTGCAACCTGCAGGAGAAAGTAAAAAAGAGGTGAAACCACCAATTAGGGAAAGTGAACCCTCTTTTGAAAAAAATCAAACACGGTCGGCAAATCAAACTCAAAATCTGCTGTTCCCAAATGAGTCGATACTAGAGCCGGTGAAACCGGCAAAACGTTCATTGAATGATCTTCTTAATGAACATAAAGAGGATCACTCCTTGGGATTGAAATTTCAACAGGCTCGCATTCAAGATTTAAGTAAGGCAATTTCGTTAAATGATAAGTTCTTGTTTATTCGTGAACTATTTAAAAATAAGGGTGAAGAATTTAGTCAAGCCATCATGACCCTTAATAGTTGTGAAACCATAGAAGAGGCTTTTGATGTGATGGAAGTGATGAAAAAACATTATTTCTGGGATTCTACTTCTTCTGCCTATCTTGCTCTTTGCGATTTAGTTAGAAGGAAATTTGTTTAATAAAATGGAGGATTTATTTTCCGAAATACTCCCTTTATAGAATCATGAAAGATAAACTGATTGAAATTTGTATTGTGCAACAGGAACAAACGGCTCGAACAGCTCAAACGCTTATGAATGAGGCGCAGGCCATGGCCAATGAGTATGGACCTAATAAAGATCGATATGATTCATTCAGAAGCAAGCAGATGAGGATGGCTGATATCTATTCCAAACAATTGGATAATGCCCAAAATATTGTTCGTACGTTGATGCAAATTGACCCTCAGAGAATTTGTCATTGTGTGGAATTTGGTGCAGTGGTGGTAACCAATAAACAAAAATTATTTATTAGCGTTAGTCTTGGAAAGATTATGGTAGAAAATGACCTTTATTATGCCATATCAGTAAATGTACCGATATATGCAGTGATGCAAGGTAAGAAAGTAGGGGACGAGTTCACGTTTAACGGAATCAGGCAACGAATTATGGAAATAATATAAAGCTAAATATCCATTGTTCGTCTGATTTATCCTTTCAATTTTTATAGATTCTCTTCCATTCGGTTATTAAAAAATGATTATTCTAAAAATAAAAAAGATGAAAAAACTATCAACCATCGTAACAATAGTAGCACTGATTCTTTTCGGGGCAAATGCTGTTGTGGCACAAGAAGATGCCAAAAAAGAAGAAGGGTATATTTTTACCCATAAAAAAGAAATTCCTTATACTCCAGTAAAGGATCAAAATCGTTCCGGAACTTGTTGGAGCTTTTCTGGAATCGGATTTCTGGAGTGTGAATTATTGAGAATGGGCAAAGGAGAATATGATCTTGCCGATATGTGGATTGTGAATAAGGCTTATGGAGACAAAGCCGATGTGTATGTTCGGATGCACGGAAATTATAATTTCGGCGGTGGTGGATCTTTTTTTGACGTTTTGAAAATGATTCAAAAATATGGAATTATGCCGGAAGAGGTATATAAAGGTGCCGATTATGGTGAAGAATTGCCAGTTCACGGTGAATTAGATGCCCTTCTGAAATCGTATGTGGATGTAGTGGTTACCAATCCTAATAAAAAATTGTCAACCGGTTGGAAAAAAGGTTTTCAGGCCGTTGTAGATGCTTATTTAGGATCAGCTCCGGAAAATTTTACCTACAAAGGAGTTACTTATACTCCGCAATCTTTTGCCAACTCTTTAGGAATCAACATGGATGATTATATCAGCATCACCTCTTTTGCACATCATCCTTTTTATACCAAATTTGCTTTGGAAATTCCTGATAATTGGATCATGGAACAATCGTATAATCTTCCCTTGGATGAATTTATGGCTGTTATGAACAATGCCGTTGATAACGGATATTCTATTGCATGGGGTAGTGATGTGAGCACCAAAGGTTTTAATTGGGGTAAAGGAGTGGCTGTGGTTCCCGAAAAAGAATTTACCGCTACCGATGGATCAGATAGAGAAAAATGGGAAAAATTATCTCAAAACGAAAAAGATAAAGCACTCTATGCTTTTGAAAAACCAGGTAAAGAAAAAATGATTACTCAGGAAATGCGCCAGGAAGCTTTTGATAATTACACCACTACTGATGATCATGGCATGGTGATCGTAGGTAAAGCCGTTGATCAAAACGGAACACCCTATTTTATTGTTAAAAATTCATGGGGAACAGGTGGGCGTAATCCTTATAAAGGTTTCTTTTATGTTTCAGAACCTTTTGTGCAAATGCAAACAATCAATTATGTAGTGCATAAAGATGCAATCCCTAAAGAAATTAAGAAAAAACTGGGAATAAAATAATCATCTAATATGGGTATCCGGTAAAAGTCTACAAAAGCTACCTAATGAATGATATTTAATTTTTGATTGTCTTTTGTATTATAAATCTAAAGGTTCGTACCCATACGACCGATCCATTTAGAAAAGATGTTTACCGGAAATCGATCGTTTTCAAATTGAGAAGGAGAACGTAATCAATAAATCTGTTTGTTGATTACGTTCTCTTTCTTATAAATGATCCGGGTGTTATTTCATCATTTCGCTGATCTTACGAGGTAAATAAAAAGTTTGATTTTTATCTATATAAACAATGACAGAAGGTAATTCTATTTTTTTATTATCCAACAAGATAAAATTGGTATAGCTTTCGGCTACTAAGGTATGTTTTTTGTTTGTAACCGTTAATTGATAATGATTTTTCCCAAGTGAATCGATTTTAATTTCTTTGGCTTCTGGAAAGAGTTGATGGTGGTCGGTGAACAACTCTTCTGTTAAAGAAGCAAGTTGCTTTTCAATGCCCATTTGCCGACAGAGATATTGATTTATTTCTATGTTGGTTTTTACCCCGTTTGGAATATCATGGTTGGGATGATATACAGCTAGAAAAACATCCTCCCCAGTATGTCCAAAAGTGGTAAAACCGATATATGTTCTGTTGTAAAGTACTTGAGAAATTAAATTGGGTAGTTTTAAATTTTGTGACCGTTCATTTTCTGGCAAGGGAGAGTTTTTAAAATTCTTGGCCGTATATAAAAGATCAATCTCTTTTGGGGTGAGGTCAATTTGATAATATTGTTGGAAAAGTGCGTTTATATCTTCAATCGGTTGCTCATTCATCTTTTTTGCCATGGTATAACTAGAAAGAGAGATGTTTTTAATAGGATTCATAATTTGTTGAAGCGAGAGGGTGTCGTATCCTTTGTTTGAATTGGCATTTCCTATATTCATGCCACTGGTTCCGTGGTCAGGTAGTATAACCACTACCGTATGCCCCTCTTTTTTAGCAAAGTCGATAGCTGTTTTCACGGCTTTGTCGAAGGCTAAAAATTCTATAATGGCAGTTTTGGCATCGTCGTTGTGTGCTGCCCAATCAATCTTGCTGCCTTCTACCATTAAAAAAAAACCGTTGGGATTTTTTGAGAGTGTTTCAATAGCTTTTTGTGTCATTTGAGATAGGGAAGGGTATTGGACAGTGTCTCGTTCTAGATCGTAAGGCATGTCATATGATTCGAAAAGAGCCCAAAATTTGGGATTGTTGCATTCGTCTAATGCTTTCTTGTTTTGAAGGATAATCTGGTAATCATTATTCTGTAAATAAGTTTGTAATTCGGGAGTCAAGAATTTGGTCCCTCCGCCTATTACCACATCAATGTTATTATGTACCATTTGGGGAGCTAATACTTCGTAGTTTTCTCTGTTATAATAGTGAGCCGAACAGTCGGCGGGGGTGGCGTGTGGGAATTCGCAAGTGAAAACCAAACCGGTAGCTTTGTTCTTTACAATTCTGGCGGCTTCTAAAATTGTGGCCATGGGTTGGTAGGCACGAGTGGCATCAATGGGAAATAAATCATGATCGGTTTTAACAGGATAGGTTGCTACAAAGCCGGTTTGGCTCGGTTGTCCGGTTACATAACACGAAGTGGTGGGAGCCGAATCTCCGATGGGAGCATTGGAAGAGCAGGAACGCACCATCCCACAAAGATAAGGATCAAGATACAAGGTGGTTTGAGTTGAATCTAAATATCGCTGATACCAACGAGACATCGAAAGCAGGCCGCTTGAAGTTCCGTCTGGAATCATCAGGATCACATTTTTAATGTTATGGTTCTGTGCAAAAAAAGAAAAAACAGGACATAGAACTATTAAAAATAACAGAATAAACGATTTCATTTTACATTTCATGGCAATATTTTGGTTTAGAATATAAATAATTCCTTGATGGTCAGTTATATTTATCTGCTTTTCATGGCACCTAACACAATGAATGTGCAATAAAAATAATGGCAAATATAAATATAATAGGGATACAAATAAAAAAACGTGGTGCTTAAACTCATCATTCTCCTATAAAGGGTTGAAACCCGATGACAGAGAAAAGTAAAAGTCCACGTTGTTTTCTGAACATTAACTTTATCTCTCCGTCATTCGATTTTTTAGATCGAATTTCACGGGAAAGATAAAGTCAACGCTTCTGTTTTAGTCCACGCAGCAAATTAAGTTTCTATCTCCAAATGCATCATCAATTTTGCTAACGGTAGGCCAGTATTTATCGTCATGAGACATGGGGAAAGCAGCTTGCTGACGAGTGTAAGGTCTATTCCATATTTCGGCACAAACAACACCCATGGTGTGGGGAGCTTTCTTGATCACATTGTTAACTTTGTCGGCTTTACCTTCTTCAATGTCTCTGATTTCTTGACGAATAGAGATCAAGGCATCGCAAAGTCTATTCAGTTCGCTTAACGGCTCGCTTTCAGTAGGTTCAACCATTAAAGTTCCGTGAACTGGAAAGGCTACTGTAGGAGCATGGAATCCATAGTCCATCAAACGTTTGGCGATGTCACCTACCTGAATGCCAGCACTTTTTTCAAATTCGTTACAATCAAGAATCATTTCGTGAGCACACATGCCGTTGGCTCCGGTATATAGTATTTTATAATGTCCTTCCAAACGAGTTTTAATATAATTGGCATTTAAAATGGCGTATCGAGTGGCTTCGGTCATACCC
>JAVWBZ010000039.1:8865-10171 GCA_036649255.1 Bacteroidales bacterium | reverse complement strand
GTTTTTGTATTTATGATCATTTCAGTAACCGAATTTCCAATTGCTTCTTCTTGGGCGTACCCGAAAATCCGCTCGGCTGATTTATTCCACATTCGTATAATGGCATTTTTGTCTGTTTCAACGTATCCAATGGGCATCTCAGTGATAAAGGATTCAAATTTATTAAGCAAACCTTTAATTTTTTTGGTTTGACGATTTACATTTTTTCGCAATGATATGTTGTAATAAATTATCAATGAGATAAATAAAATTAGAACCATGATGATTCCGAGCGTGTATGTCAAAACTTGTTTGTTCTTTTTGAAAAATGAAACAGGTTCTCCTATGATGATGCTATTTTTGGGAAGTGGTTTATCTAATAAATGATATTTTTTGAGAGCATTATAATTAAAATACCAATTCGACTTTAAACAAGAAATACAATTGGTAGCGGTCCATTCTGGTTGTTGTAAAATATCAAGTGCTACTTTCCCCAATAATTGCCCTTGTTCATATCCACTGTTTAATTTTCCTCCGATAATGTTTTGTGTTAAACTGTAATCAATGAGACAAAAGATAGGTTTTGTAACCGAATCTGCCAACTTGGATGCTAAAACATCATAAGAAAAATAGGTTAAAGTTGAGTCATAAAAATAACTTCCTAAAAGTATTAAGGTGTTATCGGGCAGATGATTAATTTCATTAATAATATTAGAGAGAGAAGTGTTGGAATTATATATAAAATGAACTTCCTTCGTCTGATCTGCAATTTTTTCAAAATCCTTTTCCAGATTTTTTCTTACTGCTACTCCGGTTGTATAATCATTGAGAACATAAATATTTTTTGTGTCCGGAAAGAATTTAATCATTTGAAGTACTGTTTCCGCAGCACCTCCATCTTCTTTTATGATCTTGATTTTAGGAATATTTGAGATAAAAGTTTCATCATAATAATTGATTCCATTGGCAATAATGGGCTTGTTGTGTAAAAATGGTAATTCGGTATAGTATTGATTTACAAAATCTAACGCAGGATTATCCATCAATAATATAATATCAAAATCGGATTGAGCATATAATTGTTTAAAATAATCAACATAAATTTTTAATCTTTCTTCATCCAAAAAATTTCTTCTTGCATCAAGATCCACTACTGTTAATTCAAATTGTGGAGATAATAGATTTTGGAATATTCCGCGCATCTGGTCTAATGCCCATGGTTGGGTGGTGTTATACGACTGTATAATTAAAATATTTTTTACCTTTTCTTGGAACATATTTTCTGTTGCCCAAATGGAAGAGATACTTCCCATAACAACAGCAAAAA
>JAVWBZ010000039.1:3117-8855 GCA_036649255.1 Bacteroidales bacterium | reverse complement strand
ACTATTTTTTTCATAGAATAATTAAATTATAATATCGAATATGATTCAAATTGAATTGAAACAATTTATACCTACCTATTGATTGCAAAAATACAATAATATTTTATATAAAAAAATCATCTACTAAATATATTATTGAAAAGTAGTATATTGTAATATATTTAAAATTAGAATGTTAACACACCTATACCCACTTTTAATCCAAACCAATAAGCACCTAATATTCTTGTTTTAGCAAATTCAACAGGAATATTTGGAGAGGAAGCTTCGAAAATAAGGCCGTCCTGCAGGATCGGAGTTTGGTAGCCACCAAAAGTAGTGCCTAATGATAACGCGGTTGAAACCCGAAGACAGTTAAAAAATAAGAAATCATAACCGTATTCCACTTTTAATCCAAATAAAGCCGTCCTTTCATTTTGTATAGAGTTAAGAATTGCTCCGATGTAAGCATCATAAGTATAATGGATAAAGAAAGCATCAAAGTTTAATTTTAGATATTGTCCTAATGGAGCTGTAGTTTTTCCAAGATATTGTTTATAATAAAGATGAAATCCATGTGCGGTGAGATGTGAAGGACTAGCGTTGATAGTTCCAATATATGAGTCGGTGGAAGTATAGATAGTGTTAATAAAATCGGAATTGAAAAAGTTGTAGCCGGCGCCCACGGAACCTTTTTTCCAAACGATGCCTTCTATGCTCGGTGTAATAAAATAGTTAAATCCTAAATAGGGAGATAGGTCGTATTGTGTCATTACATTGGGATTGTTCCAAGAAGGTGAGAAAACAGCCTCAACATTGATTAAAAAATGTTTTCCCATGAAACCAGTATTTTGAGATGTTCCGCAAATGGTACTTCCAACAATGATCAGGATGATATAAAAAACTCTTTTCATTATTATTTACCTTTTTTAAGTTTATAATACATGTTGTAAATAAAGGCATTCACGTAGGCCTCGCTCATGGAAGATTTTTTTTTGTATTCCGAGTTAATGAGCGATTCTCCTGTTTTAACATCCACTACAAAGAATTGTGTAGTGGTTTGGTATCGAGGAAGCGCACATTCTGTGAAGGTGAAAGGAAAAATGTAAGGACAAATAATGGTGAAAATAAGAGCCCCCATTTTAGTTGTGTTGAAAAGCCTTAACTTAGAATTTGTTACGGTAATCAAATTAACGGCATTGCATCCCCAATAGTTGATCATGCTATCAATATTCATGGATTGATAATAAACCATGGATATGTTTCCTGAATTTATATAATCGGAAACCCAACTGTTTAATTTAGCATAATGATTATACTGTTCTGTATTGAAAATTTTAAGATAATTTCTGGAGAAAACAGTAGATTCTATGTGTAGTTTTTGTGTGGTATGCACAATATTGGAGGCTAATTTATCGGCTTCTTTTTCACTTTTTGCATAATATTTTAGTTTGCTTTTTTTGCCATTTTCACGGGTTTCGTATCGATAAAAAGGGTTTATTACCAATATTTTATCTAATTTTATATTTTTTTCTTCACTAATGATGTTATGAACTTGTTCGTCTTCAGCTGCATTCACCACTACATTGAGTAGATTGATAAAATTTTCATCTTGACGAAAATCCACCAACATAAAATTCTCGGTTTTAAATTTATCCGTGGGAATTACTTTATTTTGTTTGTTTTGTTGTTTGATACGTTGGTATTTGTTGGAAACGATAGTCGTATCTGTTAAAGTTTCTACTTCTACGGGAATTGAACCGATATCCATTCCCATGGGATAATCTGAAAAAGAGGTGTACCCCATTTTATTTTTGATGGATATATCTTTCATGAGATCTTTACAGATAGATGTTATATATTCATTTTCAGGTTGTTTTAAATGTGCTTTCCATGCAAAACGAAGTGCCAATAATGATATCTCATTTCTGTTTAATCTGGAGAAAAAGTGATGAACCTGTTGTTTTTCTCCTTCGATATTTTTGTAATTTTCGATGGTTGACCCGATTCCGCCATAGTTTTTATGTTTTGATAATCCGTAAATGGCAGCGCTCATAGCAACTTCTAAAAACGAATTGTCGGGATCATTTTTTTGAAGGACATACGTGTTGTAAATGGCATCGTCATACTCGTGTTCGGTAAGGAAAATGTTGATACACTCAAATCTGGCCAATTGACGAATTTCATTGAAAAGAGCTTCCGGTTGTACAAATATTTTTCGCCCTTCGTTGGAGTTCCCAGCAATCAACAATTTGGCATTGGTACGTCGTTTTTCAATGTTCGGATGCGTTTGCAAAGTATCGATATAATCTTCACGACTACGAATGGGTGCGGTGGACGGAAGAAAATAATTGTCGGGGAATTGATAAAAATTAGTTTCGACATAAGATCTGGTAAAAGGAATTTCATCAAAAGGTAATTCCGAATATTGCAGTACGTCGAAGGTTCCATCCAATACTTCATAACTATAAGGAGATTTCTTAAAATAACGCTCGAGTGCCAGTTTATCAGACTCTAACTCTTGTTCACGTGAACGATTATGATAATTTAGATAAAAATCCTTGTATTCTTTGTTATTTAATTTATCTTTATAGTTACTTAATTTCAGGATATGATTTTCTGCATAATGACTGATTTCATGGGCAATGATGAAAGCCAATTCGCTTTCGTTTGATACCTGAGCCAATAAACCCAAATTTATCAAAAAAATTCCATTTTCCGTGGCATAGGCATTCACTACGGGAGATTTTAAAATATAAATCCGCACCTCTTTTCGCAAAGCAGGGTATTCTTTTAGTAAATGATCGGTGACAGTATTGACATAATTATTTAATTTATTACCATACAGTATTTTACCGTTAAGAAACATGTCCCGTAAGAAATAGTTGAAATCGGAACTCTTGACATCTGTTTCAATAATTTTTCTAAAATCTTCAGGAATAGGTCCTTCCGATTCCAAACAAATAAAATGCTGGGAATTTGATTGGGCCGAAAGATTCATGTATAGCATAAAACCTACTATGATCAGGCCATATTTTATCTTTTTTATCATTATTTTTATAAATTAATAAATCTCTCAATATGGTTTTCCAAAATCCATATTTTTGATTGATTCTGTATGGATTTTGGAAAATATTCAATCTTTGGAGGTAAAATATTCATCCGAATTAAAAATCTAAACTCAACTTTTCAAGCATCAAAGCTTTGCTGGTCATGTCTACTACAATGGCACCATCTTCTTCTATAAATAGCGGTTCATAGAAAAATTTCTTTTGAATTTTTGAATTGATAACCACTTTGCGATCTTCTTCTCCACTTTCATTTATTTTCATTAAAACAGTACAATATGATTTCTTGGCTCCTGTGAATGTAGCACCTCTTTTACCGATATAATTATTAATATTGTCATTAAAAAGGAGGTAAACATTATTTTCTTTAACAAAAGGATGATAAGAAATACCCAACTTTTTGAAATTATTTACGTAATATCTTGCAGGCCTTGCTTGAACTTTTTTAAACATCTTGAAATCAACCATTTCTCCACTGGGATTGAAGCAATTGTACATAATATTTTTGGTATAATGAACATAAGTTCTAAATCCTTTTTGGTCAATATTTTCTACTACGGCTCTTTGCTCCCCTAATAAGACAACATTTCCGTTATCCAATTCGAAAATATCTTCACATGTTACTTGGTATTTTTGATTGGCAAATTCTTGGGAAAACAAACTCCCTACATTGCGTTCGTTGTAATTTTTAAAATCCTGATTAACTAAAGATTTAGTGTTTTCTCTTTTGGTATCGAAAAGAAGTGCATAACAGCCTTTTTCAAATTCTTTGTGATTTTCACGATAATATCCACCTACAAAAAGATCTCCGTTCTTTAATATTTTGCTTTTGGCTTGACTTAAATAGCCGAAAGATATATCTTCGGAAAAATCAGAAATATTATTTTCCGTTACTACATAAATATGCAATTTTTGATCAAGACGTTGTTTCTTTTCTTCCGTATAGGAAATAATAGAAAAATAGGTGTTTCCATCATTATTAATAATATAGTCTTCCAAGGAAAAAGTTTTATTGATAAATTCAAGATTGAGTTCATTATCCCACAAAGCTTCTCCTTGATTGTTGAAAGCGGTTACCAAAGCACCTTTGTAAATGTTTTTTCTACCAGAAGTTACCAATACAATTAAACCAAATTTCGATTTATCGGGAGAAGTTCTGGTTGAAAATGATACTTTGTCTTTTTCATCATAAGGGAAAGAAGAAATTTGCTTTGGCTCCCAAGTATAACTGTTACTTCCTTTAGGATAAGTGTTTAAATATAAGGTATATTTATTCTCTTTGGTGTCATTTTGATAATAAAGAGCTAAAATTTCGTTTTCATTTTCAAAACAATCAACGAAAAAATACTCTTTAGGAATAAGGATTTCAGAGAAAGAATTGGTATTATCGCGACTGTTGACAGTGAATATCCAGTGTGATTTTTGATTATTGGATGCAAAACCTTTTCCATAAGCGGTTCGATACATATAATGTATGTTCTCATTTCCGTTTAAAATATTTGTTTCTAAAGACATGGCATCTTTTGGTTTGCCGATATTGGCATCAATAGTGATTAACTGGTTTTGTGCATTAATTGTCCATGAAGAACAAACTGCGATTAAGAATAAAATTAAATAACGTTTCATAATTAATTGGAAATGATATGGTTGTAAATGATTAAATATGGCATAAAAAACATGCAAATATACTATAAATATTTTAAATGCAAAATATTTTTTTTATATTTTTATTATAACCCTTCTTCCTTTTTTTTACATCCGTCAATCATGAAATGGAGCCGATTGAGAACATTTGTTTCGCTGGTTCCCCCGTCGAAATCTAGAAATAAGAGATTCATTTTAGGATATGTTTTTTTAATCCTTTTTTCAATTCCTTTGCTGATAACATGATTGGCAATACATCCGAAAGGTTGTAAGCTGATGGTATTGTGAATACCTTGTTCGGCAAAGCTTGCAATTTCAGCTGCAATCAGCCAACCTTCCCCGAATTGGGCAGCCAGATTGATGATTTTGGACGCATTTTGAGCATCTTTTTCCAGATCAGAAAATGGCCGATAATGCGGAAAACGAGAACAAAGTTTGTCAAATTTATGAGTTTGCTTTTGGATAATCCCGTAGATGAAATCGGTAATGAAAATAGGAAGATTAGGAGACGAAATATGTTGCTTCTTCTTGATCTGTAAATTTACGAATTCGCAAATAAAGAAATTGTAAATGGATGGGGCTATAACTTCAATTCCTTGATCTATAAGCCATTCAACGACATTTTTGTGGCTGAAGGAGTTGTATTTAACATAAATTTCTCCAACAACCCCAATGACCGGTCTTTGAGCATTCATGTCTATAATGGAAGAAAATTCGTCAATGGCATTTTCCAATAATCTGTAAAAACCTTCTGTGCTGTGATTTTCTATTTCAACGGAAGCGAGTTTTAGGTATTTATCTTTAAGTTTTTTGGCAGCACCTTTTTCTTTTTCTCTTACGGCGGCGGGGTAATAGAGCTTGAAAAGAGAATCCACAAAAAGCATGGAATACAGAGCCATCACAAACGACTTGGTCCATTTCAATTCAAAGCCGGGTTGTTGGTTGACAATGCCCGAACCGAAAGAGACTGAAACTACCGGAATATTGTCAAATCCGGCAGAAATGATCGCTTTCTTTATGGCCGAAATGTAGTTGGTTGCACGACAT
>JAVWBZ010000039.1:0-3107 GCA_036649255.1 Bacteroidales bacterium | reverse complement strand
CCTCCGGTTTGCGTGATGGCTACAGCAATTTCATCAGGATGATATTTTCCCGATTTCAGTGCTTTCATAATGTCGCCCACCACCAAAGTGGCGGGATAACATATTTCATTGTTGGCATATTGCAAGCCCAATTCGTTTGATTCTAAATTGCTGGGAGGCAGATTCTCGAGTTCAATGCCCATTAATTTGAAAATGGCGGGCAGTAATTCGGAATAACCTTCGGCAAAATAGGGTGCGATGATTTTACGATACTTATCCTTCGTTTCAAAAGTAGGCGTTTGTTTAGAATGAATTTCAATAGGAGGGCAATTCCCCTTATAACTTTCCAACAAAGAACGAATTCTTAATTTTAAAGAGCCGATGTTGTTCACATCATCTACTTTTAAGAGGGTTAAATTTTTTCCTTTTTCTTGCAAAATAAGTTTAATTTCTTCGGTAATGAAAGCATCGGGGCCGCATCCGAAAGAGGTGAGTTGCACAAAATGAACATTGGGACCTTGCTCGGCAACCCATTTAGCCACATTTAGTATTCTGTTGGGAAAAGCCCACTGGGTAACGGATTGCGTCTCTTCGTAAATGGTATTTTCAGTATATCTTACAATATCTTCGTTGATAACGGTTGCTCCAAATTCAGCAATTGTTTCGGATATTTTATGTTGAATGAGTGGATCAATATGGTAAGGACGTCCGATCAAGGCAATGATCGTCCGATTTTCGGCCACTGCCTCGGCATAAATTTCATGATTTTTACTTACCAACCAACGGTCATATTCCTCCTGCTCTTGTGAAGCTAATTCAATGGATTTCTTGATTACATTTTTAGCTATCCCCAGCGGTAACAGGTAATCCATAAGAGATTTGGTTAAAAGAGTTTTGTTGTTAAAATTCAAAACAGGAGCATCCAAAGGAATGCCATATTGCTCCTCTGTTTCAATGGCACTTTTCAACACATCGGAATATCCGGTAACGATAGGGCAATTATAGCAATTGGCAGCTCGTTTGTCCTCTTTCTTCTCATATACAATATAAGGATATAAAATTCTATCTACATTTTTTTTAATCAGATACATGATATGACCGTGCATCAATTTTGCCGGAAAACAGATATTATCGGCCATAATCGTCTTGACCCCTTTTTCGTATTGTGCCACGGTGGTAGCTCCTGAAAGAATCGGCTCTATATTGCAAGCTGTAAGTAAAGTATGCCAAAACGGATAGTCTTCATAGAAAATTAATCCTCTTGGAATTCCTACAGTACAAATAGGATGAGCTAAATTGGCCTGTCTGTCGAACAGTTTCTTGTATTTAAGTTCGTGAAAATTAAAGCCGCGTTTTCCTTTGTTTTCCACATTGGAAAAAACTTTTTCACATTTATTTCCGGAATAATAGTGTTGTTGATTCGAAAAAGTAATCTTTTTGATGGTACATTTATTTTCACATCCCGAACATTGGATACTATCGGTACTGTAGTTTTTAACCTGAAGTAATTCATCTATGTTGATCGTATAATGCTGCTTTTTAAGATTTGAATCCATGAATGTTATTGTTTAAAAAAAGTTTGCAAAGGTAATGAAAAGTTCAAATTTAGTTTACTTTTATTCAAGAGAGATTGGGGAAATTAGGAAAAAGAGTATTTTTGTTGTCTTAAAAATCAAGATAACATGAGATATCCTATTCATATTTTTAAAAATGATTTCTGTTATGAAATAGAAAATGAAAAGAGATTGGAGGAATTTTCAAAGCCGTATCATTTATTGGATGCAGCTGGCGGTATCGTTGAAAATGAAAAAAATGAATTTTTAATGATTTATCGATTCGGAAAATGGGATTTTCCAAAAGGAAAAGTGGAGAGTGGTGAAACTTTTGAACAAGCAGCCCTACGCGAAGTATATGAAGAAACCGGCTTGAAACAATTAGAATTGATTACGGAATTGGCTCCGACCTTCCATCTATATGATTTGCGGGAAAATCATATTTTAAAACGTACTTTTTGGTTTAAAATGCGTAGTATAAACCCTGAAATGCTAATTCCTCAGACAGAAGAGGGCATCGAAATCGTACAGTGGGTGCCTCAAAAAGAGGTGGCAAAACTGCTTGAAAATTCTTATCTTTCCCTTAAAAAATTATGGAACCTTGTTGCCGAAAAATAATTTTTTCTTAAATGTATGGTATTCAATTAAAATACATTATGTTATGATCATCATTGATCATACTGTTATGGATGATATAAAGTAATTAAATTTAGCCTTTTTTCGTACATTTGCACCTTCAAAAATTTTACACTTTGAAAAGAAGAATAGCCTTGTTAGGATCAACTGGCTCCATGGGAGTTCAATCACTGGAAGTAATTGAACAGCTGTCGGATATTTTGGAGGTGGAAGTATTGGCTGCCTATTCCAATGCCGAATTACTTATTAAACAAGCCAAAAAATTTAAACCCAATGCAGTCATCATTGTGAAAGAAGAGTTTTATGAAAAAGTGAATAAAGCTCTTTGGGAAGATGATATTAAGGTTTTTGCTGGAGAACAATCTTTGTGTGATATACTAGAAATGAGCACAATCGATGTGGTGCTTTCGTGTATTGTGGGAGTTGCCGGACTGAAGCCCATTTATAGGGCGATTGAGTGTCATAAACAAATTGCGTTGGCCAATAAGGAAACGTTAGTGGTGGCAGGGGAATTGATGACCCAATTGGCCTGTGAAAATGGAGTAAATATTTATCCTGTTGATTCTGAGCATTCTGCCATTTTTCAATCTCTGGCCGGAGAGTTTCATAATCCGATAGAAAAAATTATTATTACCGCTTCAGGTGGCCCGTTTAGAGGAAAAGAAAAACAATTTTTGGCCAATGTAACCAAACAACAAGCCCTTCGCCACCCGAATTGGTCAATGGGGAATAAAATTACCATTGATAGTGCAACTTTGATGAACAAGGGGTTGGAAGTGATTGAAGCAAAATGGCTTTTCAATGTTCCACTGGAAAAAATTGAAGTAGTAGTGCATCCACAGTCGATTGTTCATTCGCTGGTACAGTTCCGCGACGGCTCACTGAAAGCGCAGTTGGGATTGCCCGATATGAAATTACCTATTCAATATGCATTGACTT
>JAVWBZ010000038.1:0-10491 GCA_036649255.1 Bacteroidales bacterium | reverse complement strand
ATTCAACATATTTTCGTACATAGCTTTCACACCTTCAGCATAAGTATCGGCGTCGGGGTAATCGCCTTGTCGAAGGTAGGGCACGGCCAGACAATATCCACCTTTGCGGAGCGGTATCACCAAATGACTGAAATCTATGTCACCCTGATCAGTATGTTTTACAGTGCCACGAACCGTAACATGAATCATCTCCAACAACGCATTTGGCGATTCAAGTCGTGCTGCTGAATCGTGGTTTCCGGCTATGATGATGATTTGCAATTCCGGATTTTCAGTCGTAATATCACACAGAAACCGATAGTACATCTTCTGCGATTCTGCTGACGGATTCGGACTGTCGAAAAGATCACCCGCCACCAACAGCACATCAATCTGTTCTTTCCGAACCAGTTTCCTAAGCCACGTTAAAAACCGGGCATGTTCCGCCTTGCGGTCGTATTCAAAAAAAGTCTGACCGAGATGCCAATCAGCAGTATGGAGAAGTTTCATTATATTAAGAATAGATTTTTATTGATAAAGTTATTTAATCTTTAATTTTTTATAATTCAATCTTGTTTTTTTGTTTTAATTTATTGAAAATAAATGTTTTAATAAATTAAAATTGGTCTCAAGTTAAAAACATAAAAATACAAATATTTTCAATAACGGTATCAATACATCATTACGTATTCAGAAAAACACACGACGATGAAGTGATTCGTCATGATGGAAACTTTTGTTTAATTTAATTTCTCTTTTTTATCTAGGTTGTTTGATTGTCTTTTTCTGGAATATGAAATATTCGTTACACCGTCATAACTTGAGGTCAATGTCTTATATCGTCTTTTGAATAAGGAATTAGATGTTGCCAACCAGTTTGTTAAAGTTCATCATTTAAAACTGAAAATAAATGAACGGCTGTAAATCCGCAGTAATGAATTGGTACAGGACAAAGACGGTTATCACCACAATCACTCCAATAAGCCATATCGGGAACATGGCAAAGTTGATTCGATACCAACGTTTAAAATGATCGGGAAGCCAATGTATAATCATTCCTATGATAAAAAGCAGAAAGACAAAGCGATACTCATACATAATTTGAGGGATGAGGTCCACACGCCATTGGCCTCCTATCATGGATACCATGTCTTTGGCAGTTCTCCATGCGGTTGCATTGGCTTCTACGGGATCTAAGTTAGAGCCGGAACGGAAGAATAGACGAGTAAAAGTAATGAAAACAAACGTTAAAAAGATAGACCATGCACGATTGACCCATTTTAACGGATGATCTTTCCTGATGAGGGTATAAAGGGTGTCAATGAAAGTTCCGAAAAAGATGATGCCGCTCCATACCGAACCAATGACGAAAGCCGGATTTGGGAAAAAGTAGTACAGAATTAAAAAAGTGATAAAAAGCAAAAATGTCAAAGTCGTGCGGTATTGATTGGTTAGTTTTTTCCATATTTTATAAATTAAAATCCCTATGCCGTTGAGCCCACCCCATATCATAAAATTCCAACTGGCTCCGTGCCATAAGCCTCCCAGTAACATCGTGGTCATTAAATTCACATGGGTTCTGAATTTCCCTTTTCGGTTTCCTCCTAATGGAATGTACAAATAGTCTTTTAACCACGTTGACAAAGAGATATGCCATCTTTTCCAAAAAGCTCCTGCGTTGGTAGCTTTGTAGGGAGAATTAAAGTTGATGGGCAGGTAAAATCCCATCAGCATGGCCACTCCGATGGCTATATCGGTATAACCTGAAAAATCGGCATACACTTGTAAAGAGTAAGTAAATAAAGCCATTAGATTTTCAAAAGCCGTGAAAAGGCTAGGATTATTAAATACTCTATCTACGAAATTTACAGCTAAATAATCACTTAAAATGATTTTTTTGGTCAACCCGTTTAAAATCCAGAAGACAGCAATCCCGAATTGTCGGCGTGATAAATAAAATTTTTTATATAGCTGGGGAACAAATTGGTTGGCACGAATAATGGGACCCGCTACTAATTGTGGGAAAAAAGTAGTGTAAAAGCCAAAGTCTAAAATATTGCCTACATGATTTATTTTCTTACGATATATATCTACTAAATAGCTGATATTTTGGAAAGTATAAAAGGAAATGCCGACAGGTAATAAGATTTTACTTGCATCGAAACGCTGACTTCCACTTAGCTCGTTAGCCCATTGTGCAATGTGATTGACTACTGCTATGTTGCTATGAAAAAGGGTATTATAAGTGTCTGTGAAGAAATAGGCATATTTGAAGTAAAAAAGTACTAACAGGTTGACAATAATACCGCAAATCATGTGAAATTTTCGAAGAGATTGCTTTTCTAACCGATCTATTTTTTTCCCTATGAAATAACCATATATTGTTGAAAATAGTAAGATTAAGACAAATAAACCGGATGTTTTGTAATAGAAAAAAAGGCTGGCAAAAAATAAAAAAGCATTGCGTAACAATTTTCTATTATGCAACAAGCTAAATCCGGCAAAGATGATCGCAAAGAAGGCCCAAAAATAGAATTGGGTGAAAAGCAATGGATATCGTTCATCGAAAGAGAAGATATTATAGAAGAAAATTTTTATATTTTCAAAATTCATAAACCCAAATTGATTGATTATTTAAATTCTTGTTCTGCTTTGGTAGAAGGTGTTTCAGGATTGCCTTTTTCCATTGGCGTTTCGTTTTTTGATTCCCAACATGCTAATGCTCCTTTGACAAACGCGTTGTAGAAAAGATCACCAAGGAGATTATAACCTTTAATGGTAAAGTGTATGCGGTCGTATTTGGCATATTTTTCAATGCGCCATTTGTCCATTGATTTGAGCCCTCCCATGATGGAAAATTGATCCCATACGGCTCCTTTGGTTATGTTTGCCAATTGATAAAAGACATGGCGTGCCAGTAAACCATTCATATTAACCGCATACTTTCCCCGGGAAATTCGTTTATAACTATCGTTATTGGTGATGAAAATAAAAGCACATTCGGGATTGACAACTTTGATGCTGTCGATCAATCTTAAATAATTGTTCTTAAATTCAGTTGTATCAAAGACCTTGCATAAAGCATCGTTAATACCGATTCCAAAAATGACCAAATCAGGTTTGATCAATTCTAGGTCTTTTACGAAATATTCGCATTTTAGATATGCCGGCAAATCGGCCCCGTTAACCCCTATGGAATGCAACGTAATTCCCGGTTTTTGATTGTCTAGTAAAATTCCGGTTAAAGTGAACATTTGAGCTGAGTCACAGGGAAATATAAGCGAAAAACTGTCGATAACGGATGGAATGTCATAGGTGTATCGACGTAAGAGCGTGTCAATTTCAGTGGGTGCATACAACAAGGTGTCAATTCTGATTTGTGGTACTACGTATCCGCTGTCCGAAAACCCCAATACGATAATTCTGTCCGTGACGAAAGATAAACTTTCATCGTTCATTTTAATTTTGAGTTCGGCCAATGAGTCGGAAGTATAAACGGCAATTCCTGTAAGTCCCAACGGTTTAATATCTTTATACACATTTCGTATTAACGAAAATTCGCGAGATCTGCTAACTTTGTAATCACTGGGATTATTGCATTTATTGGCTGCGGAGTAAGGGAATATCATACCTCGCCGTGCAATGAGGTCGGGGTAGGCCGACAGCATATTTTTACGAATTCGGTGAGACAGGGTTCCGGCCTGTACATGTGATCCGCCTATATGCATGATGTTGATATTACCGGTTTTGTGGGTGACTACGGAATCGAATTTGATATAAAAGGGAATTAACAAAGAATTTTCTTTATCGAAATATAATGTATCAGCTTGATAATTAGCAAAATCCAATGTATCAACCGGTACATATTCCAACTGAGCCGAGAGGGAGAGCGAGAGAAGAAAGAAAAAAATCAAGGCCGAGATGCGTTCCATAGTGTGTCAAATTGTTGTTTATCAATATCTTTACGCATTATGTAGAAATCGTATAAAGTGGCAAATGAATTGGATAGGTTTTTGCCCACTTTGTTGGCTCCGGAGGGCGTAAAGTGTATGTAATCGGAACCAGCCAGTCCGTTTTGCACCCATGCAATCATAGAACTTTTACCTCCCATGACATCAAAAATATCCCAATAGGCGGCTCCATTTTCAAGGGCTGCTTCTTTCAACGCTTTTACCACTGCCGGTAAATATGGATAAGTTTGTAAATTGCCATTCAGGCGGGTTGCCATGTCGGAAGGCCCTATATAGAGTATCTGAGCTTGAGGATAGATCCTTTTCATATATTGTAGTTGGCGTGCTACCGATTCTTTAAAATTTTGAACACTTTTTTCACCATTGATGCCGGGCACGGAATTGCCTCCAAATTGCAGAATAATCAACCCTACATCCGACAGCTGATAGCAAGTGCGCAGGATCGAATCGTTGATTTGTGTAAAAATGGTGCCAGAAGAACCTCGTAACGGAATGTTATCAACTGCCACCCCGTATCCGTCGTCAATCATGATTCCATAAATGTCGGCAGAGCCTTGCATTTTGATACTAAAAGAGGTGGTAGGGGTGTCCAGTTTCCACGTAAAAAGTTGTATTCCGTTGATCGTACTTTCGCGGGTTTGTTCAAAAGGCCCCTTCTTATCGTCAAGAGTAGCTTTGAAAGAAGCATTTCTATCATTAAACAGAAGCTTGATATTGGAAAATCTTTTGATTTTCTGAGATGCCTCTTTATAACTTGAAGCATTGGCGGTAAACGTAATACCTCCGTTGAGGCGATAACACTTGGCCATCAACCCGTAATTTCCGCCACTGGTACGTGCCCCGTCACCATAAATGGTGTAAAGTGTCGGGGTCCCACTGGCATATTGACTAACGGAAAAAGAGGGAATATTCTGCACGAGAGGAACCAGCCCGGGGCCACCTCCACCAAATTTTGCTTGAAAAAATTCTCTTAAATTGGAGGTTAACCGATCCATCTCAATTTGAGAGTCTCCGTAATGCAGTACTCTTACAATACGCTTGTTGGCCTTTGCCGAACCCATTTTAGCAAATAATTTGTCGAAAAAATGAATATCATCATCGGGAAAATAAAAGTGTCCCGGTTTTGTGAGAAGAATCATTTTATATTGCGCCAGAGTGTCTTTTAAACTTTCAAGCTCTTCTTTGATCTCAACTCCATTATCAATAGGATCTTCAATGATATCGGCAGTGGGAATCGAATCTCTGACCAATATCTTTTCGATAGGAGGAAATCGTAAAGTAAGGCTTCCAATGGAAATGCCGTTAGAGGGGAAAATAAGACAAATAATAGTTAATGCTGTAATAACCAGTAGAATAAAAACAAGTATCTTGTAAACTTTCATGCCGCTTGCCTATTTTTTTGAAGCGGCAAATTTACATGATTATTTTCAATAAAAATAGCGTCTGTTACAAAATAAAATCGGTATTCAGGAAGTTCGATTTATTGTCTTGGATGATTGCCCGTATGATGTTTTTATTTAAATCACTGGATTTTGTGGCAACCAATGTTCTGATTGAAAAAACACGAAGGGCATCCGATACCGATAGGGTGGCTTCGGCAGAGTCTTTTCTACCAGTAAAAGGAAAATTATCGGGACCTCGTTGGCATTGTGAATTAATATTGACTCTACATACTTGATTTACTAATGTATCCAGTAGTTTGGCAATTTTATCGGGATCTTTCCCGAAAATGGAAGCTTGTTGCCCGTAATTGGAATTAATCACGTAATCAAGAGCTTCATCCAAATGGTGGTAAGTTACGATGGGAATGACAGGACCGAACTGTTCTTCACGAAAAACTTTCATATGTTCGTTCACGTGTGACAAGACGGCTGGTTTGAAAAAAGTTTTGTTAATCTGACCTCCTGAAGAATTTTCCAATACCGCCCCTTTTTCAAGAGCATCTTGAACCAATCCCTGTAAATACTCAGGTTTTCCTGCTTCCGGCAATGGGGTAATAAAAACCGAACGCTCCCACGGCATCCCCAACGTGAGCTTTTCCACCTCTTCTGCCAGTTTTTTGGCAAAAATGTCGGCAATCGTGCGATGTACAAAAATAATTTTAATGGCGGTACAGCGTTGCCCGTTAAAGGAGAGTGCTCCTAAAAGACATTCCTTTACAGTGGCTTCTAAGTCGGCATCGGGCAAAATGATGGCCGGGTTTTTGGCATCCAGCCCCAATACGCATTTGAGCCGGTGCAAACGCGGATGGCTCTTTTTTAACAGATCGGCCACTTTGCTAGATCCTATGAAAGCCAACACATCAACTTTTCCCGATTCCATGACTGGAGTAATCACTTCCTCTCCTTTGCCAAAAATGGTGTTGACAACCCCTTGGGGAAAAGCCTGCTGAAAAGCTTTTAACAAAGGTGAATGGAGCAGAACTCCCATTTTGGGAGGTTTGAAGATAACCGTATTGCCCATGATCAGAGCCGGAATCAGCGTGGTAAAAGTTTCATTCAAAGGATAATTGTAAGGGCCCATACAAAGTACCACACCAAAAGGAGCACGTCGAATTTGAGCAATGATGCCTTGTGAAATAGTAAAACGTGAAGAATCGCGGTCCAGATTTTTGAGAGCTTCAATGGTGTCGTTGATATACTCGATGGTACGTTCAAACTCTTTAACGGAATCTTGGTAACTTTTCCCGATTTCCCACATCAGCAATTTCACTACCGCTTCTTTCTGTTCATTCATGAGAAGCACAAACTTTTTAACATGCGCAATTCGTTGCTCTACCGTCATGGAAGGCCATTCCCCGTTACCGTGATGATATGCCTCAACTGCTGCTTCTAAAGCCTCCATAGCTTCTGCTTTTCCCACCATGGGATAAGATCCTAGATAGTTGCTCCACGTTCCATTTTCCTTGTAAAAAACAGGAGAAAAAACCTCTTTCATGCTTCCATGCCAAGTTCGTAATTTCCCGTTTATTAAATATTGATCTTGTTTAACCGGAATTTCGATGTTAAAATCTGCCGGAATATCCGATTTCAATGGAAAATGAAGATTTTTTGCTTTCATATGGTAGGTAATAGGTGAATAATCTAAGAACAAAAGGCTGTAAGGTTAATTTCTAACAGATATAAAAATATAGATGTAAAAATCAAAGTGATCATTTTTAATGAATATCAAACAAGTAATTTATTCAAACGAAGACAGTCACATTTTTGTTTAAAAAAAATCTGCTTTTTCTGTATATTTTTTCAAATAAGGGCGTGCCGGCTTCGCCGTCGCGTCTTCCGCTATATTCCTCGCCCTCACTCTTGGCTTTGTGGCCATAAAAACCCTTCTATTTCGTGTTTCACAAGTAGCTGTTTTACCCTGAATTTTCCCTTCCGTAATGGCTGCGGGATGCCGCTTTAGCCGCTCACGCACGGTATAGGAGCACCTTCCCGAAAAAATTGAATAAAGCGTCTATCACTTTTCTCTTTTTATGTGAATGTTAATTTTTTAAATTACTAAAATAGGGAACATCTCATTTTATCGAATTGCTACTTGCCATTTCTCAAAAAAACATGCTCTAATTTCCCTTTCTGAAAACTTGGACAATAGTACAGTCTTTTTGTATCAACTCTTTCTGCTATTTTTGATTTTCCATAGCTGAAATGTCTATAAAGCAGGAAATCCAGAGAACCCATTTGATTAGATGGAAAAATTATATTACTTAATGGTGCAGAAAATCACTAAAGGAAATCAACAAATATTATTGCCATTTGATACCACACGCTCCTATCAAATTTCTTCCAATTTAATAAGAAAGTATTATCTGCAATCCCTCATATTTGGAATGCTTGCTTTCCGTTATCTGATTGTAAATAAGTAATTTGTCATTCTTTAAACTCCATTCAATATGATCTTGGTAAATTTTCTTCAAATGAAACTTATCTTGAAATCATGATAAAATACGAAGATAAATATTTTACGGAGATTGGTTTTGATGATTTTTATCAATATTCGTCAGGATAGAAAGAAAAATTGTATAGTCTTATATGGTTATGGCAAGATATGGTGATGGGTACTGGAATTTCGTTTTTGAAAACTTAGAATAAAATGAAAACATTTTTGACGAACTTATTGGCAAGCATTACATTCATTATTTGGATACAAAATAATGAATTTCAGGGGAGATTTTATATTTATGCAATCCCCTGCTCAAATTGAAAAATGAATAACGATTTGCAGAAATTTGATATTGGAAAAATTCCTGTTATTTCCATTCCCATATCTGTGGCAACATCTTTGATGTTCATCATTTCTATTGTTCAATAGATTTAGGATATGGTTCCTTTAAATTAAAAAATACAACACTCGGCACCATGCCTGCTAATTTGGCATTGGGCTATTCATATAATGTTGGCAAACATAGTTTTAATTTTTGTGCAAATCTAAAGTATTCATTATGCTCGGTGAAGGCCAGTATGACGGAGAAGGGGCTTGTTAATTTTTCAGGAGATACACTCATTCCCAATCAAATCAGCATGGTAAACCACCAGTTTTTGATGGGGCCGAATAGTACTACTCAATTTTGATGAGGATCGGTTATGATTTTGGATTGATTCCTGCAAAATGAAAAATAGAAAAGGTGAATATAGCCAATGCCTTTCAACAAAAATTGAACAGATTTTATTTGAAAATCTCTTTGTTGTTGCCCTATTAACCTGATTTCTATTATATTTTCTGTGAAAAATCGGCGGTGATCATCTCTTTTTTAGATGAATAAAAAGTAGGTGAGTCTATTCTTCCTCTTCTTCAAAAGCTTTATGTTTGATATAGTTACGCCATTTCTCTACCACAGCTCGAAAATCGTCGGGTAATTCCGAATCGAAGAACATGTATTCTCCTGTTATAGGATGCTTGAGGCCAAGCGATTTGGCGTGTAAAGCTTGTCGGGGCATCAATTGAAAACAATTTTCAATGTATTGTTTATATTTGGTAAAAGTGGTTCCTTTGAGGATCTGATCGCCGCCATAGCTGGCATCGTTAAACAACGGGTGTCCGATGTGCTTTAGGTGTACTCTTATTTGGTGGGTTCTGCCTGTTTCCAACTGACATTCTATCAGAGTAACGTATCCGAAACGTTCAATGACTTTCCAATGAGTAACTGCATGCTTCCCCTGCTCCTCGTCCGTAAAGACCGTCATGACCAGTCGGTCTTTGGGATTTCGCCCTACATTTCCAATAATGGTCCCTTCGTCTTCAATAAAATCGCCCCACACCAATGCCCAATATTTTCTATCGATGTCATGATAAAAGAAATTCTTGGCTAAATTCATTTGGGCCAGCTCGTTTTTGGCTACAATCATAATGCCAGAAGTGTTCTTGTCAATACGATGCACTAACATGGGCTTCATTTCTTCACCCTCTTTGTTCTTTTGTCCTTGAAAACGGTAAGTCAGCGCATTGACAAGTGTTCCCGTATAGTTGCCATAAGCGGGGTGTACAACCAAACCGGGTTCTTTGTTAATGATGATAATATCGTCGTCTTCGTAAGGCACATTGAGCGGTATATTTTCGGCAACAATTTCAAATTCTCGGGGTGGGTGAGGCATTAAAATGGTAATAATGTCCAAAGGATGCACCCTGTAATTTTGTTTTTCCGGTTTTCCGTTTACTAAAATACAACCGGCACGCGAAGCCTGTTGTATCTTATTTCTTGAAGTATTGGCAATCAAATTCAGCAAATATTTGTCAATTCTCAATAAATCGGTCCCCCTGTCAACTTCAAATCGATAATGTTCATATAGTTCTTCCTTCTCTTCTACAGAGTTGATGTTTTCTTCTTTCATGTCTGTTATAAAAATTTAGATATATATTGCCCCATTTTATTCCATTTCCGTTCTTTTTAAGAGATGGAAAATGTACTCAACTCAATCTGATTGGTTGACTATCGGTTGCAGTTTTTACAAATTATTTTTTTTACATCCGCATTGTCTAGTACGGAATAGGGGAGTTTGTCAAAAAGTCCACACAACCGTGCTGGCGCCTTTTCGGCGGCCAAGGTTACGGCTTTGGTGAAAAGATTGCTCAAATAGGTCTCTTCCCTATGAGCTGCAATGCTGATATAAGAAAAGATAAAATCGTCCGAAATGGTAGCATCACTTAAAAAGGGATCCATTAAACTTAAAGCATACACATAATCATCGTTTTTAACAAAAAAAGCAGCCAACTTGTAAGCATTTTCCCAGCTGTCAAGTTTTGGATTTCTAATGGCTTTGATTTTATCAAATGTACTGTTGAATAAAATCGTTGTTTCAGGAGTTTTGGAAATGCTATTCAAATAATCAATGATCTTGAATTGCAATTCCAAATTGAGACTGTTGATTTTACCTTTGGGAAGAGTCGGAAATGTGTATAGTTTGTCTAGTGTTGCTTGTAATTTGGCAATCTCTGCAACTGAAGTAAATTGGGCATATAAAATGTTACATACAACCGTATTGAAGTTGATAATTTGATTGGCCGTATTCAAATTTAAGATGTTATTCATCTGATAACAAAATTTGTC
>JAVWBZ010000037.1:3514-10609 GCA_036649255.1 Bacteroidales bacterium | reverse complement strand
ATAGTATTATATAGAAGCCTCATTTTCTCCATACTTACATTATGGGCACTTTTCTTTTTACTTACAGAATGGTTTGAGGCATTTCGTCAATATAGAAGAAAAAATGCACACTGCTTTACTATTTTATTGGATAGTTTAATGACACTCATTATCCTTTTTATTTTCGGATTCCTTCAAAGAAATCACATTTCAATCAATTTTGAAGCAAATCTTAATTATTTCATGAACTTATACGGAGTTTCCTTTATCCTTGCAGGTATTTCAGCTATTTTAACTGCTAAAATGCTCACAATCGGAGATGAAAAATAATAATTGATTATTCTTCAAAAGTAGTAACTATATTCCAAAAAGCATCGGCTTGAAGATAAAGCATCTTTAAGCCGTTTTTTATGTGAGCTCCTTGTGCCCGACCTATTTTAAGGAAATTAGTTTCTAATGGATTATATATCAGATCGTACAAATAATGTTCAGAATCTATCGACTGAAAAGGCAAAGGAAGCCGTTCTTCTATGTTAGGATACATTCCAACTGGTGTTGTATTAATAATTAATTTATGTTCATTGACAATATCATCGTTAAGTTGCTCATAGCTTAATGTAAACTCATTGGCTTTGCGAGATATCAACATATAATCTATATCCAATTTTTTCAATACATATTGAACGGCCTTGGCAGCCCCTCCGGTTCCCAAAATCAAAGCTTTGGAAGGTAAAATCCAGCCTTCCAACAACGCTTTTTCAAATCCGATCACATCCGTATTAAACCCATACAGTTTTACAGCAGATTCTTTTCTATTGATTTTAATAGCATTAACGGCTCCAACATTCTGAGCCACCTCATCTATAAAATCCAATTTAGGCAAAATAGTTTCTTTATAAGGAATGGTAACAGTCAATCCCTCTATTTCGGGATATTGAAATAACAAAGGGAGTAAATCTTCAATTGAATCAATAGGATAAGCCTGAAAATCAGCATCTTCAACACCTTCTCTTTTAAACTTCTCTTTAAAATAAGCAGGGGAAAAACTATGTGTTAACGGATGTCCTATGACACCAAATTTTCTCATTTATTCATATTCGTTTTTTGTACCTTTTGACTTTTCTTCTTGAATCCTTTATAAATCAGATAAATAACAAAAATAATACCAAGTCCTAACAAAACCATGGATAATTCATGACTGTATTGATTAATAATATCTTGCTGTCCATGAGCAATATAGCCTAATATAGCTAAAATGATATTCCAGGCAGCCGAACCCAAAACGGTAAATAAAATAAACGGACCCAACTTCATTTTAGCCAAGCCTGCTGGAATAGAGATTAATTGTCTAATTCCTGGAACCAAACGACCTATAAAAGTAGATGAATTACCATGTTTGATAAAATAGTCTTCCGCTTTTTTAACCTTACTACTATCCAATAAAAGCAAATGCCCGAGTTTACTATCGGCAAACCAATAAACAACAGGTCTTCCTAAGAAAAAAGCCAAATAATAATTGAGAATTGCTCCCAGCAAAGCACCCAATGTTGCAAAAACAATTACAACAAGAATATTAACGAATTTTGAATCGGTTATATACAGATTTTCGTTATCGGGATTACATGCCTGATATGCCGCAGGAGGTACTACTACTTCGGAAGGAAAAGGAATGAACGAACTTTCTACCACCATTAACATGGTAACGGTAGCATAATTCAAATGATGATTATACCAATCTATCACCTTCACTAAGGTAGAAGATTCTTTCACCGCAACTTGAGTAGAAACTGAATCTGATAAATTTTGCGATACTTCTTGGGAATTCAATCCCTTGCATGTCAATAAAAATAAAAGCGCAATTAACGTTTTTTTCATCATGGTTTGTATAATTCTATTAATTCTTTAATTTCTGAAAATGATTCCAACAAGGGATCAATGGAAAGAAAAGTACTGGAATATTCATCATAATTGATCAACAATGCATTTTTTAAGTACTCAACTCCCTTTTCAATATTACCATTTAAAAAATAGAGGGCTGCCAAATAATAAGGTGCTGTAAAAGTGATATTTTCATCATCAAGATGCGATTCCAAAATTTCAATTCCTAAATCATAAAGTTCATTATTACAACAATATAAAATAAAATACTTATAAAAATCTACTCTATTTTCAATTTGTTGAATCGTTAATTCAAACAGCTCTTTTAGTTTTTGAATTTGTTCTTCATCTTCATAATAGTCAATAACAGCAAAAAGCAGTTCAAAGCTTTGAGGATTCAAGGAAAATGCTTTTTCGATAAACAAACGTGCTTCTTCGGTTTTTTCATTTTGTTTCAAAATCGATACAATTCCAAGAATGGCATCTGAATGATTCGGGTTAAGCACCAAAGCCTGATGATAATAATCCATTGCTTCATCCAACTGTCCCATGATCGAATAACAATCACCGATACAAGTTACAGAATTATAATCTTCATTATCAAATTCATAAGCTTGTTTATAATGTTCTAAAGCCTGATTAAAATCTTTTAACTCATAATAAGAATTGGCAATATTAAAATGAGCGGTCGAAGTCTCTTCGTCTAAGCTCAAGACATAACCATACGCATCGATAGCACTTTTGTAATCGTTAAGCCAACTGTATGCCAATCCCAAACCGAACCAACTACCTTTATTTAAAGGAAATTTATTGCTAATAGCGGTAAAAAACTCAATAGCATCTTCGTATTGTTTATTATCTTCAAAAAGATAAGAGAAAGTAAACAATTGTTCATCAAACAATTCATCTTCGCTCAAGGCAAAAGTAGTATACTTAATAGCCTTTTGAATCTCTCTCTTTTTCAAATATTCATAAGCCAAAAGAAAATGTATTTCAGGATCTTCCGCATCAAGATCCATGGCTTTTTTTAATAAGGAAAAAGTATTAATATCACTTCCTATCATTCTTGAAAGAAGGACTTTTTCCAAGTAAAATTCAGGAGTTGGGGGAAACATTATTTCAATTTCATTCAATTCTTTTTCAGCAGCATCCAATTCCAGTTCCAATATCAATTGTTTTACTCTTAAAATTCTAAAAAAAGGGTCCGAGGGGTAAAGCCCAATTGCATAATCAATGGCTTTACTCGCATATTTAAAATCAAAAATTCTCATTAATTCTTCAATAATCAACTCCATATCATCCGAATCGAAATAATTTGATTCCCCGGAATTAATCATTCGTTTAAATTTATCAACAAGCTCTTTTATCTCTTTTTCTTCAAAATCTTCCATTACAAGAACTCCTAAATATATTGCATATTTTTAAATGGCTGCAAAGATAGTAAAAATTCTCAAGGTCTCGTTCTAATTTCAAATTTTCAACTGAACAGCACAAAAACGAGCGTAATCGCCATTCAGTTTAAGAAGTTCTTCATGAGTTCCCCGTTCTGTAATAGAACCATTTTTGAGAAACAATATTTGATCAGCCTGCCTGATGGTACTCAGTCGGTGGGCAATGACAATGGCGGTTCGATTTTCAAGAAGTTCAAGTAATGCTTGTTGAAACAGATATTCCGATTCCGTATCCAGTGCGGAAGTCGCTTCATCTAAAATGAGGATTTGAGGATTTTTAAGAATGGCTCTTGCAATACTCAATCGTTGACGTTGTCCTCCGGATAAACGCATTCCTCTATCTCCAATCATCGTTTCATAGCCTTCCTCCATTGCCATGATAAAATGATGTGCTTGAGCTATTTTAGCCGCTTCTTCCACCATTTTCCGAGAGACATTTTTTTTTCCGAAAGCTATATTGTTATAAATGGTATCATTAAACAAAATAACATCCTGGTTTACAATCCCGAACAACTCTCTTAACTGATCAATTCTATAGAGTTTATTATCCAAACCATCTATTAATATGCTTCCTTCTTGTATATCATAAAATCGGGGTAACAGATCCACAATGGTAGATTTTCCACTTCCAGAAGCCCCAACCAAGGCCACAATCTTACCTTTTTCCAAGGTAAAATTAATATGATTCAAAATATCATATTTGCCATCTATTGTATGATTATGATATGAAAAGGAAACATCCCGGTATTCAATTTTTTCATGCAATAACTTAATATCTTTGGGATTTTTACATTCCACAATTTTTTCATCTCCATCAATAATTTGGTAGATTCTTTCTGCAGATGCCATTCCCTTTTGCACATTATACAAGGCTGTTACCAACAATTTTGCCGGTTGAATCATTCGAGAAAAAACAACGATATACATAATAAAAACGCCTCCGCTAATTTTTTCATCGGGCAAGAAAACATCCCCAATCAATAAAATGGCCATCAGTGTCAAAATACATAAAAACTCAATCAATGGAGACCCTAAATCATTAATTCTAAATATTTTCTTATTTAACTTATAAAATTGATAATTTTCATGTTTAAATTTTTCCGACGCATGGTCAATAGCACAATATCCTTTAATAATTCTAAGTCCTCCTATCGTTTCTTCAAACAGAGAACTAATTTTTCCCAGAATATTTTGTGCCTTCATCGAATTTCTTTTTATACTTTTTCCGGTCAAGGCAATAAGATAACCCACTATCGGTAATATTACCAACGAAATTAAGGTTAGCTTATGACTGATAATAAAAAGAGAGCTTAGATAAATTATAATCAGCAGAGGGTCTCTACACAACGTTTGTAAAGTAGAGATCACCGACCATTCAACTTCTTGCACGTCAGAACCTATACGGTTCATTATATCGCCTTTTTTCTGTTGCGCATAAAAAGAGAGCGGTAGTATAATAATTTTATGATAAATATCTTTGCGCACATTATTGAGCACTCCTGCACGAATGGGCGCCAAAAAAAATTGTCCTAAATATCTGAAAAAATTTGACAAAAAAGAGAGTAAAATCATGGTAATGGCAATATATATGAGTGCATAAAAACGTCCTTTGTACTCAATAATCATTCCCATATAATAATAAAAGGTATCGATAACGGTTTGAACCGAAAAAGATAAATCCGGTTTTGTTGTTACCGCTTCCGTTTGTCCGAAAAGCAAAGAAAGAAACGGTACAATCATAGAGAGTGTAAAAAGTGAGAAAATAGAATAGAAGAGATTGGTAATTAAAATTCCCAAAATATTAAATTTATAAGGAAATACGTATTTAAACAATCTTTTAAAAAGCTTCATGTGTAAGTAATTTAAGCATTATGCTGCGTCGAATCTTTTGTTATATCCTGATTTTCATGATCAGTTCCCTGAAAATAATATTGTCCAAAAAATTCTTTAACAATAATACGGATTAACGAATAAGCGGGGACAGCACATACCATACCTAAAACACCTCCAATATGAGCTGCAACCAATATAATAACAAATATTTCGAGTGGATGAGCTTGTACGCTTTTTCCGTAGATCACCGGTTGTAATACAAAGTCATCTATCATTTTAGAAATGGCAAAAGCCGACACCACCTTGACTACCATCCACGTAATCATCATGTTTTCGGGAGCAGTGGGCATAATGGCAGTAAGTGAAATTGCTACACCCAACCCCGTGGCAATCAAAGGCCCCACATAGGGAATAATATTGAGTAATCCGCCTATAAAACCAATCAATATAGCATTGGGGACTCCTAAAAAATAGCAAATCAATCCTTCCATCACTCCCATTATCAGCATTTCTAGAAAGACTCCCGTAAAATATTTAACCAACTGTTTTTGAGTGGCACCCAATATATTATCAAAATTAGATCTATATGAAATCGGAATAACCTTTTTAATCATTTTGAAAAAAATTTTATTATCTTTCAATGAGAAAAAAGTCATAAATAAAACGGAAAAGGTAGCAATAAACAAGGTAGAAACAAAACTAACGGCATCTCCAAAGATGTAAGTAAAATTAATCTGCGACACCATATTTTTGATTCTAAGCAATAGAATATCAATTAAATGCTCATTTCTCATCAAAATTCCATGTCTTCTCAGCGGTTCTTCTATTTTCAACAACCAATCTTGAATTCCTTCTGCCACCACCATCGGGTCAATCGACATTAAATATTGTATTTCTTTTGTAACCAACGGAATAAGCAAATAAATAAAAGAGGTAATGACTCCCAAAATAAGAAGAAGGGTAATCCCTGCAGCTACCGATTGCGGTAACGACCATTTTTTGAATCTAATACGTGTTAGCAGTTTAACGACTGGATTTCCCAATAGTGATAATATCAAAGCGATAAACATATAAAGCACTATATCGGAGAAAAACCATCCTATAAAAGCTAAAAAAGCAATAAACAATAGGATGGCAATTATTTTATTATTATTCATTTTTTATAACTTGATTATGATGATTTGGATCGGGACTCTTCTTTTTCTTTTTCTTATCTTTTCGTCTGAAAGTTTCAATAAAATCTTTTCTATTATTGAATTCCTGCTTATATACCAATGCCAACCCCACTCCGTAAACAGTTTCTATGTTTTCGGTAGAGTATTGATCACTAAAATTATACACCTTAATTTTCCAATTACCCTGTGGTGTAATAAGATATTCAAGGCTAAAGTCACCGTAAAAATCGCGAATACCCTGCGAACCTTGAGAAGAATTTCGGTTATCGTAATATCCAAGACTTGTTTCGAAAACAATTCGATCATTCAGAAATGGCACATTGGCATTAATTCCATATTCAGCAGCATTACTTTGATTGGCTTCCTTGAAAACAATCCCTAAATCACCATACTTAAACTGTTGGGAAATAAAATTGTTGACCATACTGGTAAGCAAACCAATCCCGGAACTTTCAAGTCCCGGCGAAATGGATCCTGTGCCGGCATCATTCGGCAAAAATTGGTTGGAAAAGACAAAATAGAAAAATTGTTTTGATAAATTATCTTTATTAGTGGTATCAATGGCATTATAGAAGAGTGTGTTGATTTCAGAACTACTATTAGGCAATTCGAAGGAGAAGCTAATATCAGGGTATTGCATCAATTCGCCATTAAGATGAATATAGGCATTCACTTGTGTTCTTGACAAACTACTTCCTACATCTTCCTGTGGAATAATAGTAGCCAAAGAAGTCTTTGCACTATAAAAAGCACTGATGTTGGCAGAAAAATCAGCCACC
>JAVWBZ010000037.1:0-3504 GCA_036649255.1 Bacteroidales bacterium | reverse complement strand
AATATTAAATTTGGCATTCAGCAAATCTTTCAAAGAAAGCAAAAATATGCCTGATTCCATAGACAAATTTCCATACAAGTTCAAATCAGTTTCATTGTTATAAGTGAGTTTCAATGGTCCCGTACAACGACCTCTCAGAGTACCTCCAATAGAGAAGAGGTCAACCTGTATTTCTGCATCTTTGGTGATATCAAAAATAAAATCAAAGGCCAAAGCTATACTACCGGGTTCACTCTCGGTTTTGATCATTTGTTTTTGCAAAGAATCCGTTTTAAATCTGATATTCCCCGTTTCGGAAACCGATTCGGAAGAGGTGATTGGTAAGAAAAATTTGGTTCCCGAAAGGGTTGTCAAATTAGTTCCTTTAAAATATAACTGGTCGGTTCCTCCCTGAATGGTAACAGTTCCCGATACAAATCCATCTCCATAAAAACTGGTACTCGGATCTTTGGATGTATTAAGTACCATCAATCGGTCGGTTTTTACTTGCAAGTTCAAATCCAAATCTTTAAACATCTGGTGATGAATATATCCATTCAAATATCCTACATTATTAAACTTGTCTTTCACAACAAGATTTTTAAATTCAAAGCCCTTTTGGTCAAAAATAATATCCTGTTTTTCAATCTTATACACAGTTCCCAAAGGCGCGATGCCCATATTGGCTGATTTCACATGTACCACCCCATCGAAATAAGTTGAATCAGGACTGGAAATAAAAGAGAGTTCACCTGAAGCAACACCTGAAATATCATTGCTGAATGACGCCAAAAACGGAGCCAAAAATCCGATGTGAAGAGTATCAATATCAGCCTTAACATGCAAAAGCTTTTTATCTGAAAAGTAATATCCAGAGAGATTGGCCAGTTTAATTTTTTCATTCCGGTACTGTTCAATGGTGTAGGTTTCCACAATATTGGAGTTCAGTGGTTCTTCTCTGCCGAAAAGTCCTCCCGAAAAACCCAACGAACCTTTTTTTCCCAAAGCGGTTACCAAAAATAAATTTCCCATTTTTTCGTCATTGAACACAAAGTTGGAAGCCAGTAATTTTCCTCCTATAAAACGATTATTATTCACCATTTTGATATCCATGGATGCAGACACATCTCCTCCAAAACTTAAATTTTTGATAAAATAATTTACCAAAGAGATGTCCACATTTTGCACCTTGACATTAAGATTATCTTCCTCTTTTTGTGACAAAGTTCCATTCAAGGTAATATAACTGTCTTGGTTTCCTACGGTAAGATTCTCAAATTTTATATAATGATCTCCCAATATCACAGCATTTTGATCACTAAATTTCCACAAAAAATCTTTCAAATAGATAGCAGATTTCGATGTCTTAATAACAATATTATTTTTATTAAGAGCATCAATAGAGCCCAACAACATAGAAGATTTAGATGAAATAGCCTCCGGGCTAATCCATGATAGATCATATAATATTTGATTATCCTGCGTTTTGGTTTTAAGTACAATTTGTTTAAAGGAAAAATTATTGTTGGAATTGTCAATATTGAGGGTATCTGTCGTAACTTGTAAATTAAGAATTCCCCCTGCCAATTCATTGCCCGCAAGTGCCAGATTTCGTATAATAAATTTATCTCGCATTGCAAAAGCAGGTATAATGACTGAAATACTATCATGCTGTTCCAACGTGCTAAAACGAATATCCACGATGGCATGAGGAGCTAAAGAAATAGTTGGGAAAAGAATCCCCAGTAACTCCCGTGAATTATAAGTTTCAGCATAAAAATTAAAAAATTGATCTTTCTCCTCCTCTGCTGTATTGATATTTTTTGGAAAAGATTTATTCACGATCTCACGTTCAGGCAATATGTTAGGAAAATAACGATATCCTATTTCCACCAACGAATCCAGTACACTGTTCAAAGGATAATTGGTTGTTAAGGTAGCATTCATTACGCTTGCCGACAAAATAAATTTATGGAGCCCCGAAGCAGTATTAATAGCCGTAAATCTAAAGCGCCCCCCTTTAACACTTTTATCATGATTCGAAATGGTAAGTCCATCAACCCCCACAAAACCATTCAATCCTTCCAACTTTTCTCCATTAAGGTTAAATTCCAGAGAATCAAATGAAAGAGCAAATTTAGGGTTTTGTTGGGCAAAGTAAATAAACTTATCAAAACCTGCGGCAAACGTAGAATCCACTTTGGGCATATATTGCGCCATTTTTCCAATGGCAAAACGTTTAAAAGAAATATAAGTTTGGAAATTAGGAGAAGAGCGAGTCAGATCAACCAGTCCCGTAAAATTAAATTGGCAGTTACTATCGTAAGAAATCAAAGTTCCGTCATATTTTTTATCCTGATAGAATCCATCAAAATAGATATCCGAAATAGCATATCCCAGCAAATCAAACCTACTTATTTTGCCTTTCAAATCAGCCTCAATTGAACTTTCAACATTGCTGTATTTCTTGGGAGATTTCATGCTTCCTTCCATTTTTGAGTCAAGCGACACGACACCAAATTCTTTCGACTTACCCAGTAATCTACCTAAATTAAAATTAGGAGAAGTAATATTTGCTTTGAAAAACATATTATTTTCTCTTTCCATCGTATTAATTGATGCAGTTAGATCTCCTACTCACGTAGAGACCTTGAGATCGGTTTTAAAATCAGTTAAACCACCTATAAAGAAACCGTTCAATTGGCTATTTTTCAGTTTTGTTAGCAAATTTGGAATCTTGAGTTTTTTCCCTTTTGGCAATGTAATCAAGGCTAATTCGGGAACATTGATATTGACATTAATAATATTAAGATCAAAATAAGCATTCTTAAAATCTGTAATTTTTTGAACGACAAAATCACCTGAAATAGACGTTGTAGAACCATAATGAAGATAGAAATTTTTCAAAGAGGCATTATTAACGGTACCTTTTGCTTTTCCAGTAACAACAACAGAATTATCCATTCCCTTTAAAGAGCTGGCAAAATAGGCAATATCACGAATACACAAAGTAGAAGGGCTAATATCTACATCCATCCTAATGCTATCAACAAATGAGCCATAACTCGACCAATTGTCATAATCAAATACCAGATCTACAAACAAACGACTATTGGGCGTAACCAATGCCGCATTGTTAAAAATTAGATTATGGCTATTAATTCTGAAATTCCCTGATCCATTGATCATTTCAAAACCGCCATACTGTTTAAAAGCCATTCGGGTAAATTGAGCGGAAATATCATCCTTATTAATCGTAAAATCTTTCGTATAGAAATTGATATCTTTAATCTCAAAAAAAGCAAAATCAATATCATCACCATCTTTATATACGTTTTTTTTTCGCTGGTTATCATCAATATAAGTAAAAACAGAATGTGTCATCACCATCCGATCGGCTCTAAGCAAAAAACCAGTGCTTGGCTTGTCGGTTTTAAAATTCTCTGCCCAGCGGGCAATATTAACCGTATCATTTCCTTTGTATTTTCTAATGGTTACTTTGGCTCCATCCAACTCTAATTGTTT
>JAVWBZ010000036.1:0-10661 GCA_036649255.1 Bacteroidales bacterium | reverse complement strand
TTGGTTCTGAACCGTCGACTGTATAATAAATAGTAGCATTTTCCGTAGCACAATGAATCGTAAGATCAAATACAGTTTCATATACCCCTCCTGCCGGGTTAAACGTAGGAGTAGCCACTTGCTGGAGTACAATTTCTTCAATATCACTATTGGTACGAGGAGCCAATTGAACAGTAGATTGGAATCTGTGTACAAAACCGGTTACATTGGCCAAGGTGCTGTCTTCAATACTCATATTCAATGTTTTATGAATGTTACGACAAATCATGGTATCTCCGTTTTGACTAAATTCAATATTGGTCGCACTGGTTGTGTTAAAAGTTCCGGCTGCAAAGATCACATCATGAATTGTTACTAATCTTGATTCATAAGTTGAATAATTAGTTAACAACTCCTCAATCGTTACTTCAACAGGAACTACCGTTCCGGTATTACCAGTTGCCGTATCCAAATTACGCAATGGAGTCAATTCAACCATTTCATTATACAAGGTATAAGTACCTGTTACACCACCAGTGATTACATCACCCTCAGTGTAAGTATTGGTAATGGTTCCATTGTTAAAAATCAACAAGCCCCCTGTAGTATCCTGAACATAGATATTAGCTCCGCTGCTATATACAAAAGTTACGGCTCCCGTTATTTTATAAGGGGTTGTATTGGTGGCCGTATTGGCAGCTTTAAATGCTGCAATGTTGGCTACTTCTGTTGGGAACGAAATAGTGGAAACCGCTACATTACTTTCCGTTAAACCGGCTTTAAATGCTTTTGCCTTGATCACACTATTGGAAGAAACCGAGAAAGATTGTGTATATTCCGTAGCAGTGTTGGTAGGAATAGTTCCATCGGTTGTATAACGAATGATGGCACCGTCAGTGGCGCAAGTCATCGTAACAAGTTGAGGCTCATAATAAGTGCCACTAATAGGAGTAATCACAGGTGTACTCACGGCCGTAGGTTCCAAGCCCACTATACCAAAAAATACCACACTGTCAATCACCACGCGTGAAGTAGCTGTAGGAAGTGTTGCTGGCAATGAAATAGAAAATTTTAATCTTACGGTATTATATTGGCCACTATCGCTGATTAAATAAGTATAAAATTCTTTAGTAGAAGTAAGTGCTATCACAGAATCACCGATAAAAGTAGTTCCTCCGTCAGTTGAGTAAGATACCGAAACATTCAATCCATTTGAATTGGAAGCATAAAACTGAACTTTGGTTGCATTGTTCACATCAAAATCAGTAAAAGTATATCCCACATTTTGAGGAGTAGAGGTATACCAACGCATTTGCATTGATTGAACCGGATTAGAAGCAGTTGGAGTTCCATAAACAGTTCCCCATTGATGCCCCGTAGCGCCGGTATAAACTACAGTAGGATTATTATAAACTGTAGTGGCAACAAAACCTTCAGATGCCTCAAAACCGGTATAAGCAATGATCGTATCTTCAAGAGGAGGTAGTACAATATTAACATTTAAAGCCACTTCAACCGATATTGTATCACTGGTAATCGTAATCATGCCCGTGTTAGATAAAGCGGTACCCGTATAGGTAACCGTTACCAAACTTTCGGTTGCATTAGCCGGTAAAGTCAAAGGAGATACAACAAAGTCTGCATTATTACAAATAAGTGTAATAGATGAATCCAGATAATGACCGGTAACGGTGAATGTTTTGGAAGTATCACCATATGCAAATTCTACATTATTGATATTGGTTGACAACACAGGAGTACGAACAATTTGGTAAGTAGCACTGGCAATTTCACTATTATTAAAATTTGCCAACACTGCCATTGCCTTAACAGTAACATTGCTGCTTACTTCAATAGGTTGTGAATAAACAGTTGAAGCCGTAGTAGGATCACTATTATCTATGGTATAATAAATAACGGCATCACTATTGAGACAACTCATTGTTACGTTTTGTGTTTCGTAATAAGTGCCACCTGCAGGAGTAAAAATAGGAGCAGGAAGAGTAGGATTGATTACACTAAAATTTCTTATCACATTCACGGCAGGTTGTAATTCAGTAGAATCCATTGCAACCAAAGAAGCGGTAGCTGAATAGCTGCCAGCGGGTAATCTAATATACAAAGTAGATAAATAAGCCATATCAGCTACATTTAAATAGATAGGATTAGGCAATCCCATACCTGTTAAAATGGAAGATTCCAATTTAATCAATCCATCAATACCTATTTCAAAATTTTCAACTGCCATCACTACACGGAAAGAATCCGTTGACATAAATTGTTCGTTTTCTTCAGGATTTACAATAGAAATAGAAGGTGTTGTTGATACATAAGCTGTAATATCAGCATTGCCACGAGGGAAAATCTGATAATCGCTATTAAATTTTGCAACAAACCCCGTCACAACTGCATTGTAGTTTGAATCTATAGATAGAGTCAAGGTTTTAAAAGAATTTCTACATATCATTGTTTGATTATTCTGCAAAATATCAACATTTGTAGCAGCAGAAGTAGAAAAAGTAATATTATCGGCAAAGAAAACATCGCTAAGTGTAACCAACTTAGATTCATAAAGAGAATAATTTGACAAAATATCTGCCATCGTAACAGTGCTAGGTGTAACCGTTCCCACATTTGAACTTGCGGCCGGTGTATTAACGAGTGGCTTAAATTCAACCAAACCGTTATACAATTCATAAGTTCCTATAATTCCTCCAGAAATGATATCTCCTTCATTATATTGTGTAGAAATGATATTTCCACTATTGAATATCAATAAACCTCCGGTCGTATCCTGTACATAGAGGTTCGATCCGTTTTTAAAGACGTAAGTAAGATCTCCCGTAATTTTGTAAGGTGTTGAATTAGTAGCCGAATTGGCAGCTTTGAAAGCGGCGATAGTGGCCACTTCGGTAACAGCTGGAAAAGTATAAGTAACGGTGCTCACTTCACTCGGATTTAATCCCGAAGCATAAGCAATGGCATTAACGGTAGTTGTACTGGTTATGTTAACAGGAGCCGTATACAATGTAGAAGTATTGGTAGGTGTAGTTCCATCCAATGTATAATAGATAGAAGCATTTTCGGTTCCACAAGTAATTGTGGCATTAAATGTTGTAAAATAATTCCCCGATGCTGGAGAGAAAGAAGGAGTAGAAACTTGATCGGAACTAACAGGAGGATAAACTTCAACCACCACATTGTCAATTTGAATATGATCATTGGTCGCAGAAGTATTGACAACAGAAAAAATAAGTTCGGCAACGGAGGTTGTATTGTCTGCAACGATAGTATCCACTCTGTTAATAAAAGTAGTAGTGTTTATCGTATCATAGGGAGTGTAGTTAGAGTAGCCGGAAGAAGCCGTTCTTCCATCATATAAAGCTGTCCGAATTTGACCCGAACCTCTCATCCAAAAAGAAATGGTATAAGCTTGTCCTTGAGTCACCGAAATGGCTTGAGAAGAAAAACGTTTGTGGCTTGTAGTTGCATTGATCAATTGACAGGAATAAAGCCCCTCTTCGGCAGCAGCAGAATACTTCACAATGTTGGCAGCAGCAAGATTGGTCTTACTCCCTTTCCAGCAAGTGGGAGTATTGTCATTGGTCCATGTTTCAAAACTTCCATTGCAAATTATTTGGGAAAAACCCGAATAATGAGCTCCGAAAAGCAATATCAGCACAGTGAATATTGCTCCTAATACGTTGATTTTTTTCATAATTATTTTATTTTACGTTAATAATGTTAACAGTCAAATGTTCATAAATTTCAAAGATGCAAATGTACTATTTTTTTCATTAAAATAATGTAAGGTTCATACTATAATTAAGACTTTTATTTTTCTTATCCTTTCACCCCTCTCTTGTATGGTGAAGGCAGTTTGATTTCCATTATTGATTACACCTACTAATTGGGCTATTTTCCTCCTTATTGAACATAAAAATCGTATCATCATAAAAAAACAATAAAAACATGAAAGTTAAGGAATGAATAAAAACTTTTAAAAATGAATATACATAAAATATAAAAAATTGTTCAAAAAAAGAGTCTCTATTTTTTGAACAAAATCAAATATAAATTTTACTTATCAAAAAAAATTATATCTTTGCGATATTATTTTAATATCAATTTAAAACAAATCACAATGGAAAACAAAGAATTTACTTTCAAAGGTCTTAAAATCAATGGTTTTTTAATGATTCTGGTCATTTTAATCATGATTGTATCCCTCCCCTTAACTTTCTATATTGGTTGTTGTCAATGGTTAGGCGGAATTTTATTCTTTTTTGCGGTTATCTTTAGTGGCGGTTTTGTCATGTTAGAGCCCAACGAAGCCAAAGCTTTTGTGTTTTTTGGCAAATACAAAGGCACTTTTTGTGAAACGGGATTAAATTGGGTAAATCCGTTTTTAATTGCCAAAAAGATTTCTCTGCGCGCCCGAAATTTAAATGGTGAACCGATAAAAGTGAACGATAAAAACGGTAATCCGATTTTAATAGGGTTGGTTTTGGTGTGGAAAGTTGAAAACATTTACAAAGCATTGTTTGAAATTGACTCTCAAAACATGGCCGAAAACAATAAACCTGGAAATGTCACCATGAACGGAATGTTGAACAGAATGAATGCGTTTGAAGAATTTGTCAGAGTACAAAGCGATGCCGCTCTGCGTCAAGTTGCTGGAGAATATGCCTACGATTCCATGAATAATGACGATAAAGAAAACACCTTACGAGCAAGCGGTGATGAAATCAATAACCAATTGGCTGAAAAACTTAACGAAAGATTGGCCATGGCAGGCATTCAAGTGGTAGAAGCCAGAATTAACTATTTGGCTTATGCTCCCGAAATTGCCGCTGTGATGCTTCGGCGTCAACAAGCCGATGCCATTATTGCTGCCCGTGAAAAAATAGTAGAAGGAGCTGTGTCAATGGTGCAGATTGCCCTTAAGAAATTGAGCCATGATCACATTATCGAGTTGGATGAAGATAAAAAAGCTACCATGGTAAGTAATTTATTGGTCATATTATGTGGGGATGAATCTGCCCAACCTGTGATCAATACGGGCACTCTTCACCAATAAAGGCTCTATTTATGGCTAAAGAATCCAACCAGAAAAACTTTGTACTGCGCATTGACGCCAAAACCATGGAAGCACTTGAAAAATGGGCTGCCGATGAGTTCAGAAGTGTCAATGGGCAACTACAATGGATTATTTCAGAAGCATTGAAAAAAACTGGACGACTCAAGAAAGAATCAAAAAGTTAATAATGAAAAAAAAGAATTTAATCGTTCAAGTAAAAAAAATTGGTGTATATTTGCATCCTTAATTTTAAAATGTAATTTTTATGAAATTCATTGTATCGCGCGACGTTCTTTACAAAAATTTAAGTGCTATCAGTGGTGTATTAAGCACTAACAGCACCATGGCTATCCTTGATAATTTTCTTTTTACCATAGAAGATGAGAAGCTTAAATTAACAGCTTCTGATTTAGACTCTACCATGACTGCCATCGTTGAGTTATCAAATGCCGAGGGGGAAGGTTCCGTGGCCGTTCCTTCTAAAATTTTACTTGAAACACTCAAATTAATTCCGGAAACTCCCATTGTTTTTGCGATCGATGTAGAAAATAAAGTATTAAAATTTACGGCTGGTAATGGAGAGTATGACTCTCCTTGTTTCCCCGGCAACGAATATCCTCAAATCAAAGAAATTGAAAATCCTCACTCTTTCGATATAGATTCTACGATTTTACAAAGAGCGATTAGTAAAACACTTTTTGCAGCAGGGAACGACGAATTAAGGCCCAATATGATGGGGGTTCTCTGTGAACTTTCAAGCGATTGTATTACCTTTGTAGCCACCGATGCTCACAAACTGGTAAGATATCGCAACGCTAAAATAAAATCAGACGATTTTGCCTCTTTTATCCTTCCTAAAAAGCCAATTGCACATCTTAAAAACGTCTTGACAGGGATCAACGAAAGTGTAAGAGTTGAATACTCTTCCGATACCAATCATATCCAATTTTCTTTTGCTAACATTGTACTCTTTTCTTCCTTAAAAGAGGGTAAATATCCGAATTATGAAGCAGTTATTCCAAAAGAAAATCCAAATTCATTTATCATCACCCGTGAAGATTTTCTAAAATCAATTCGTCGTGTAGGAATTTTTTCAAATCAATCGACTTTCCAAGTTAGAATTTCATTGTCGGAAGAAATTACCAATATTACGGCAGAAGATATGGATTTTTCGAACAAAGCGGAAGAAAATATCACCGGTACTTACACGGGCGAAGCCATGGCCATAGGGTTCAACTCGAAGTTTTTCCGTGAAATGTTAGAAAATATGGACAGTACGGAAATTCGTCTTGAAATGTCTCAACCCAATCGTGCCGTCCTGATTCTTCCAACAGAAGAAAACAACCAAGATGAAAATTTATTGATGTTGATCATGCCTGTCATGTTGAATTATTAGCAATAATCAACCTGTAAACCATCAGTATCTCATACAAAAATCATATAAAAATAACGGCGATTGTTCTGTCGCTGCTTTGCTATGGCAAAGGAGAGGAAAGTCCGGGCAACATAGAGCACCATGCTTCCTAACAGGAAGGAACTTCATTAGGAGTTACAGAAAGGGCCACAGAAAACAACCGCTCCGGCAACGGAGTAAGGGTGAAAACGTGAGGTAAGAGCTCACGACGTAGGTAGTGATATGCTACGGGGGTAAACCTCATGGGTTGAAAAACCAAATAAACCGAGGCTTGAGGGTTGCTCGCCCAACTCGGAGGGTAGGTTGATTGAGCTTTATGGCAACGTAAAGCCTAGATAAATGACAGAAGACCACAGAACCCGGCTTATAGATCGCCGTTATTTTTTTATCATTACAATTCTTTATTTTATTTCATAATTGTTTATTATCTTTGCCCTCCTAAAAAAAGAGAGATGCAAACACTTATTTTCACATTTTTTGCCACCTACACCATTCTTTTATTTATCATTACTTGGCTTACTTCACGTAAAGCCAACAATAAAACTTATTTTACCGGAAACAGAAAATCTCCTTGGTTTATTGTAGCTTACGGAATGATTGGAGCCTCTTTATCAGGAGTTACGTTTATGTCGGTACCCGGCGATGTGGCCACCACACAACTCACCTACTTCGGAGTCGTCATCGGGTACATTTTAGGATATATAGTCATTGCTTACGTTTTACTTCCGCTCTATTACCGAATGAATCTCACTTCTATCTATGAATTTTTAGGAACACGATTCGGCAAAGAAGCCCATAAAACAGGATCCGTACTTTTCATTATCTCTCGCCTTTTAGGTTCTGCTTTACGCATGTACTTGGTAATTTTTGTTTTGCAAATCTTTATCTTCGACACATGGAACATTCCTTTATGGGTCACAGCACTGATCATGATCACGATTATTCTTTTATACACATTTCGAGGAGGTGTTAAAACCGTGGTATGGACCGACACACTACAAACCACATTTCTTCTTGCAGCATTGGTCATTACCATTGTCTTTATTTTTCAAGATTTAGGATTTTCGATTAAAGAAGTATGGAACTCCATGGATCAAGCCGGTTATACCAAAATTTGTGAATTTGACTGGCGCGCTAATAACTATTTTCTCAAACAAGTGATTGGGGGGATGTTCATCACCATTGCCATGACCGGATTAGATCAAGATATGATGCAAAAAAATCTTTCCTGTAAAAATTTAAAAGATGCTCAACGAAATATGTTTTCTTTTACAGGCATTTTGGTAATTGTCAATATTCTGTTTTTACTCCTCGGCGGATTACTCCTTATTTTTGCGCAACAAAAAGGTGTTGACATTTCCGGAATGCCTACCGATAGAATTTACCCAGAACTGGCCTTCAATTATTTAGGACAGGCAGCAGCCATTGTGTTTATCATCGGTTTGATATCTGCTGGATATTCAAGTGCCGATGGTACTTTTACCGCTCTCACAACTTCCGTATGCTACGACTTGCTTAATATCGAGAAACATTTTCCCACAGAGAAAGTACAAACATGGGTGCGCCGTATCGTACACATACTCATCGGATTTCTTTTCCTAAGTGTTATCATCATCTTTTCCAGTTATCATAATGATGCTCTTATCAGAATTATTTTCACCGTTGCCGGATATACCTATGGTCCAATATTAGGGTTATTCACATTCGGTATTTTTACCAAACGATCCATCCGATATCCAGCCTTTATTCCCGTTATTGCCCTTATTATACCCACCATCTGTTTTTTCCTATCCAAATATTCTCAACTCCTATTCAACGGATATAAATTTGGATTTGAGATGTTGATTGTAAACGGAATTTTAGTATTTTTGGGGTTGTTTTTAGTAAGTCAAAAACATGAAAAAGAAATAAAACCAATAGAAAAGATATGAAAAAAACAGTTGCATTCCTTTGCTTTATTATATTGATTATCAACGTTTCAGCTCAGCGTAATGTCTACCAATTACCCGTTGAAACCCCTAACGTCATTAGCATGGACGCCTTTTATTACATGTTACCTCAAACAACTTTTAAAGTTGACATTACCGTCACAAAAGTGAGAGAAATAAAAGGATATTATGCCGAATATGCCGAAAAGATGTTAGGTCTTACCAATATTATTTCCAATAATAAGATTTTTTATAAGCTGAAAGAAATAACCCTCACTCCCATTACGATTCCCGACAAAAATCAGCTATATGTTGTCAACCTCTCCTCCGATCAAATAAAAAACAATTTCTTAACCTCTTTATATAATCATGATAATGGTATGACCATGCAAGATTATGCTTTTGAGCCAAGTTTCTCCGTGATGGTCACTCCCATTCCCGATTTTTTTAAGAATTATGCCAATATAACTTATACCGAAACCGAAGATTCTTTTGTAGAGACCAAAATCATTAATGGAGTGGTGACCCAAGTACCAGCCAACCGCACCAAAGTTGTATCAAAAAGCACAGAACAAAATGTACAGGAAGCAGCCGACAAGATTGTGAAAATCAGAAAAGATCGTTATGATGTAGCGGCCGGGTCACAAGAAGTGGCTTACTCCAAAGAAGCCATTGAAGCCATGATCAAAGAATTGAATCAATGGGAACGCAACTATCTGGATCTTTTTACCGGCATCATCCTTGAGGATGAAATTCATTATACCACTTATATTACCCCCGGATCTTCTTCTGATCAGCAAATTCCTCTGTTTTCGATCAATCAGGGAACAGGATTGTCCTATCAAACAGATCCATCTTCTAATGATCCTATTTACTATCTTTCCATCCATTCTCAGATCAATCATGATGCATACAATGATATAGTTGCCAACAAAAAAGAAAATCCAAAAACATCTCTCAACGGCTACAGAATCAGAAAAACCTTACCAGCTCAATTATCTTTACTGTTGAATAACCAGCCCATTCATACGTTCGGAATCTATTCCATTTTCCAATTGGGCAAAATAGAAACATTACCCACCAATCAAGACAAATTGGAAATATCAAAATTCAGCTATATTTATTAAAATACATTCACCATGAAATACCATTTAGCCCCTTTCATTCTGATTTTCATCACCCTTTTTTCTGCTTGCCACAAAAAAAGTGAATTGGAAATTTTAAAAGCAAATCTGCAAAAACCGGCTAAGTTTTATGTGGAAAACGAGTTGGAAGTCAAAGATGCTGATTCTGTCATCATTCATCAAATCGATACGATTACACCTCTCGGATATGCAAAAATAAACTTGGAGTTATTGGAAAATATGGAATTTAATTACCAATTTGCTTACAAAGAAGCGTCTCTCCAAAACGATCAAGATAAACTTACTTATCTCGAACTTTACTTGAAAGATGTGCATACCGCCGAAGATTTTTTCAAGTCTAAAATAGAGAATGAAAAGACAGACGGGAGTTCTTTACTGCTTTATATGGTTACTGCCTCCTATTTTAAGAACGGGAAAGAAGAACCATTTACTTTTTTTGCACTTCCCGATTTTACCGTTCATGTATTGGATCCGTTCGGAGACAATATTTTGGAATCATAACCTACTATTTCCTCAAGATTTCGCATTATTCAATCATCTTAAAAATATACGCACATGAAAAAAATAATTTATTTAGCCGTCTTTTCCATCATGGCACTCTTTTCATCCTGTAATAAAAGTAGGGAAATCGACTATGAAAATCTAATTGTAGGAAAATGGCTTTGTACCTCCATCAACGAAGAAGCTGTGATAACCGACAATGCTTTTGTCATTGAATTTTGCTCCAACAAGGTGCAAAAATTAGCCAAGGGTTATGCTTTATCGGATGGAAATAAACGTTGGATGGAAGGAGTCAACTATTCTTACCGTCTTGAAGACAACATCCTCTTCATTAACGGCAGAGATGCCTTAGACAGCATTTGGACCTTAGAGTTGGAAATCACGATTATCAATGAGCAGTCGTTAACATATGGGGTAAGAAAAATAACGATGGGCGGTAAAAATATGACCGATAAAAACATTTATAAATTCAGCAAAATAACCAACGACAATTCTTCAAAAATAGTCGGTTTATGGTATGGAAAGGACGTAACATCCGCTACTACCGACAATGCATATCACTATTGGGAATATCTTGCTGACGGGACCTTTTACTACTACTATTTCGACATCGA
>JAVWBZ010000035.1:0-10709 GCA_036649255.1 Bacteroidales bacterium | reverse complement strand
CAAATCCATTTTCCCGATATGATTCACCCAGGCAGATGGTTTGTTGAAGTTGAATGTTATAAACAGGATTAACTTGTAGTCTTGCATTTACAATGATATCACAACCGTAAGCATTTTGAGAGGTAGATTGAAGCAGATAGGAACCGGAATGGGTGGGAATGGTGTCGAATCCGTGTGCGGTGTAACGTTCACCCAAGCAGATGGTATCGTAAAAATTGGTAACATCGGCAGCTATGACGGTCAATGTTAGCGTACTTATACTATCGCAGCCTTGGCTGTTTTCGGTGAATAATTGGCAAACGATATTGCCGGCTGTTTTTGGAATGGTATCAAATCCGTTTTGTGTGTAACGTTCACCCAAACAAATGGTGTCGATAAGTGACGTATTGGAGGCAATATTTACTTCAAGATTAAGATGAATAATACTGTCGCAACCGTTAGCAGTTTGGAAGTTCTCGCTATAATTACCGCTATTAGTTAAAGATTGTGAACCGAATGAATAAGGGAGATCGCTTTCGCAAACGGCAACCTGAATGGTTTCCTGATAACTTGGCAATACGACTAAGGCAAGATGAGTGATACTGTCGCAGTTATATAAATTGGAGTTGTAATGCGTTATCATGTAAAGTCCGGCGTGAGTGGGAAGAGTATCAAATCCATTTTGTGTGTAATGTTCACCCAAACATAGGGTGTCGTATAATTGAATGGTATGCGTTGGGTTGGTGGTCAGTGTTAAATAAACAGTACTGTCGCATCCCCATTGATTGGTTACATTCAATGTATTTTGAATATTTCCGGGTTGAGTAGGCGTAATGTTGAAACCATTTTCGTTGAATGTCTCGCCCAAACAGATGGATTGTGTTAAATAGGTTGTATCGAGTGCGTGTACGGTTAGATTTAAGATTACGATGCTGTCGCATGCTTCTGGACGGTCAGAGAAGGTTTGTGTATAAGTTCCGCTAACAGATTCATTAAAACCGTTTTCTGTATAGATTTCCCCATCGCAAATATCAACGTTTAATACGGTTTCAATATTTTGACCCAATGTTAAAGTTAAATAAATGATGCTGTCGCAACCGGCTACGGTGCGTAAGTTGGTATCGTAAATACCGGCTGCAGTTAACTCTTTTCCGTAAAAATAATAACTTGAACCTTCGCAAATAGAAGCCGTACGATTTGTAAAATAGGTGAGGGTTACTTTTAATTTAAGAACAGTGATACTATCGCATCCGTTGCTGGAAGTTTCGTTATGACTGTAATAGAATGTACCTGCTGCGGTTGGGGTTAAGTTAAATCCGTATTGGTGATAAGTTTCTCCCTTACAAATAGTAGCACTGATGGTATCTCTTGAAGAATAGTGTATGGTTAGATTTAAAGTTACAGTACTGTCACAACCGGTTATGGTGGTTAACCCTTCGCTAACATATTGCCCACTTTGAGTATAAGTGTTCCCATTCCAGTTGTAACTGTTGCAAGCGGTGGCATTGATCTGGTTGGTAACAGAATTGTAAATAGTTAAATGCAATGTTACGATACTGTCACATCCGGTGGCCGCTGTGAATCTTTGAACTTTATTGCCAGAAGTGGTATAAGTTTCATTGTTCCAAATATATTGATCACAAGCAGTTTCACTGAATTCACTGTTGTAGGCATGGTGAATGGTTAGATTTAATGTAATGATGCTGTCGCATCCGTTGCTGGCTTGTACGGTATGTTGATACTGGCCGGAAATGGTGTAAGTTTGACCGTACCATTCATAGCTGTTACAAGCGGTGTGCGAAATAGAAGATGATTTTTTGGGTAAAATGGTAAGATGTAAAGTAACGATACTGTCGCATCCGTTGGCCGATTGGAAAGTTTGAGTTTGATCACCACTGGTCGTATAAGTTTGGTTGTTCCAAGTGTAACTTTCGCAGGCTTCTTTTGAAAATTCGGTATGATAAACAGGGTTGATGGTAGCGGTTACGCCTGCTTTACCACTTTCACAGGTTGTAGTGTTGGAATAACTGCTTACTTTATATTGAGTAGTGCTGGATAGAACAGGAGTAATATAACTGTTTCCTTCTGCAAGGTAACTGTTATCATTGCTGTACCATTTGCAAATCGTTCCAGCGGCCGGAGTTGCCAATAAGGTAAGAGATACATTTCCACATCCTGTAAACTGTGTTACCGTGGGAACGGCCGGAATTGACTGAACGGTAGCTGTTACTGCGATTCTGCCACTGGAACAATGTGTTGTTTCATTATAACTTGCTACATAATAGTTGGTGGTGTTACTGATAGAAGTTGTATAGGTTAAATTTGTATCCAGAGCGGTGGGAGTGGTGGTGTTGATAAACCAACGACAGTTATCACTACCTGCACCGGCGATGGCATTCAAGGTGATTTTGCCTGCTCCACAACGGGAAACATTTGAAACAGTGGGTGTTGCGGGAGTAGGATGGAGAGTGGCGGTAACAAGTACTCTATCGCTTTCAAGGTGTGTGGAAGAGTTATAGGAAGATACATAATAAAGAGTGGTGGCAGAAAGTTCGGGAGTGGTGAAGGGTGAACCTGTGTATAACAGTGTCCCTTCTGTGGCGGCATTGTACCATCTAACAGTGTTACAGTTGGCTCCCGGATTGGCTGATAAAATAACACTTCCGTTACTGCATCTATCTGCACTTTTTACATTGGAGGGTAATCCTGGTTCCGAAAAATTGACGATTAAAGTGAAGGTAATGATACTGTCGCATCCGTTGGCGGCAGCTCCGTTTAAGGTAATGTTGTAATTACCAGCGGCATTGTAAGTTTGTCCGTTATAGGTATAAGGTAGTTGTGAACTGTATATAGTAACAGTATCTCTAAAAGTAGCCAGTTCCAATACGGTTAAACGATAAGAAACAGTACTGTCGCATCCGTTGGAAATAGCGGTAAAGGTTTGAGAAACGGTTCCTGAAGTGGAATAAGTAGTTCCATTCCATACAAAATGACCACATACGGTGGTATCTTTTTGAATTTGTTGCGGTTGATGAATCGTTACTTGAAGAGTTACGATACTGTCGCAACCGGCTACAGTTTGCAAGGTTCTGCTATAGTTGCCAGTTACGGTAAAGGTTTCGCCATTCCATGTATAGGAATCGCAAGCGGTTGCTTGGAAACTGATATTGTTATAAATAGGATTTACAAGAGCTTGAACTTCTTTCTTGCTACTTTCACATCCGGTAGTTCCGTTAAGGCTGGTAACATAAAAAGAAGTGGTGTCCGTAACATTGGCAGTATAGGTCGTATTATTGGGTTCGGCAGGGAGAGTACTTCCCGGAGAGGTATACCAGTTACAAGTAGTTCCATTGAGGCCTACTGTTGCTTCAAAATAAACTTCACCGCTGCCGCAAATGTTCTGATTATTGCATGTTGGTACTTCCGGTATCGGATTGATAGTAGCATATACTTCGATTCTTGCGCTGGGACAACCGATGGCAGCGTCATAAGCTTCCACATAATAGGTCGCATCGCTGGAAATAGTCGGTGTAGTAAAAATTTCGGTTGAAGAGGTGCTGCCAAGCAAGGTGCCTCCAGTGGCTTGAGAATACCAACGGCAAATGGCATCTCCGCCTACTTCTGCCGAAAGTTCAACCGTTCCGTTGCCACAACGATTTCCGTCGGTGGTTGTGTATGGAGCCTCTGTGTCAGTGTTGATGGTAACGATTACGGGAATGCGTGCGCTTTCGCAACCAGTTGTGGCGTTGTAAGAAGAAACATAGTAAGTGGTCGTGGTCGCTAGATTGGCAATATTGGAACTGATGGGGTTTCCTCCGGTGGCACTTCCATACCAACGGCAGGTGCTGCCTGTGGGCGCGGTGGCGGCTAGGTTGATAGGACCTGCCCCGCACCGACTCATGTTGTTTGCGGTAGGAGCATCAGGAGCGGGCGTGAAACTATAGGTAATGGTATACGTTTTGACGGTGGCTCCTTGGGTAACCGTAACGGTAGTAGACTGCTCGTTAGGATTGCTGATTCCTACGGTGGCATAAGCGGAAGCAGTCGTATAATTTAAAGTGGGAACATTGTCTCCTTCGCAAAGAGTAACGATATAGTTGGTAATGTCAGGATCGAAAGCGGGAGAGAGCGTGCCTTTGCTGGCAGATAAGGAAGCTAAACGGGCGTTGTATATAAGTTCTATATCATCGATCCATAAATAATCGTTGGCAGAACCTTCTCCTGCAATTTCGTTGGTAGTAAGAGATAGCAGAAGATAAGCAGGGGTGGCAGCAGGGGCAGTGTAATTGAAAGATTGTACATATTCGTGCCAATTTCCATCTCCTGTGGTAAATGTTTTGCTGGAACTTCCCACAATATAACTTGCTTCGGCAGCGATGGGAGGGTCTTGGAAATTATTAGCGGTGTGAATGTAGGCTTGCATTCTGGCATTCTGAGTGGTGCTTGGACATGAAAATTTTGCCCAGAAACGAATGGAATCGGGTTTACCTGTTAAAGGTTGATTAAAATTATTATCAGAAATTAACGTTTTATTGCAATTGCCCGTATTCGTTGGAGTCATACTCGTAACTCTGATCTGTCCAGTGGTAAGATTTCCATTGGCAATTAGACCAAACACCTTGGTTGCAAAAATTTTAATGCAATAATTACCATTACTTCCGGGACGTCCACCAGAAACCTTCTCATGTCTTGTTGCAAGAGCACTGTTACAACCTATTGCTAAACTGCAATAGGCAGAGGGAAAGCCATTCCAGTTACTGGGTTCACTGTTGCTGTCCCAATTTTCAAACCCTCCGTTGGGAAGCTGGTAAGTTTGCCCAAATGCCATGATCTGGCAAAATAGTAACATTAAAAGTAAAATCTTTTTCATAATTTTTTTATTGGTTTAAATGATTGTTTGCTTATTATTAAGTATTGTAGTTTATCGTATTTTCAATTTAGCTCATTTCTTGAATAATGAAACGGCGACAAAAATACATTATTTATCTATTCCATTTCATTTCAAGTGATATTATTTTTTTTAAATACTTTTATATCAAATAAATAAAAATGTTAACAAAAGTTAATAGATCTTATGAAAATAAAAAATGATTCAACAATTAAGAAATCTTCAACTTCTTAATTGTTGAATCATTTTAGTATTTTTGATTCAATTGACTCTTATTGTGCTATGTTTTTTTCGTATGCTTTCAGAGTATTGAGGAACAGACAACTCATAGTCATCGGGCCTACACCACCCGGTACGGGAGTGATGGCCGAACATTTTTTGGATACTTCATTGTAATTGACATCTCCACATATTCTATATCCTTTTTCCGATTGGGAATCCTCTATGCGATGAATGCCAATATCAATCACAACGGCACCTTCTTTTACATACTCGGCTGTAATCATTTCAGGTTTCCCGATGGCAACCAGCAAGATATCAGCTTGGGCACATACCTCTTTTAGATTTTTGGTTTTACTGTGACACAGGGTAACCGTCGCATTGGCATTACTGTTATTTTGAGCCAAAAGCATGGCAAGAGGTTTTCCTACAATATTGCTCCTTCCTACTACTACACAATTTTTCCCTTCGGTTTCAATATTGGCACGTTTCAACAGTTCCATGGTACCGTAGGGAGTGGCGGGGAGGTAACACTCTTTGCCTAATAATAAATTCCCCATATTGGCCGGGTGAAAACAATCCATGTCCTTAGCCGGATCTACATGAGCTACTACTTTGTCGTTGGAAATATGGTTAGGTAACGGCAATTGAATGATATATCCGTTAATATCGGGGTCTTGGTTTAAAAAATCAAGGGCATTTAAAAAATCTGCTTCTTTAATATGGGAAGGAAATTGATAGATAGAGGAGATCAATCCAACCTCTTTGCAGTTTCTTTCAATGCTTTCAATATAGGTCTTGGAAGCTCCATCGTCACCTACCATGATGGCAGCCAAATGAGGAACAGGCCGTCCTTGATCCAATAGATTTTTTACTTTAAGAGCAATTTCGCTTTTAAGCTCGTTTGCTATTTGTTTTCCGTCGATGATTTGCATATAAGTAGAATATTAGTATTTACTAGATGAATGATTGAAATCTAATACTAACGATTAGTGTTTCCCTTTCGTATTCAAAGCTTTCATTAAATTCTGAGCTTTTCCGTTGTTTACCATTTTCATCATTTTACGAGTATCTTCAAATTGTTTTACCAATTTATTGACCTCTTGAATATGGCAACCGCTTCCCATGGAAATACGTTTTTTGCGAGATCCGTTGAGAATATCCGGGTTGGCACGTTCTTCTGGAGTCATGGAAAGAATGATGGCTTCCACTCCTTTGAATGCATTGTCGTCAATATCCATATTTTTAATGGCTTTGCCCATTCCGGGAATCATCGACATGAGATCTTTCACATTGCCCATTTTTTTGATTTGGGCTATTTGGGTCAGAAAATCGTTGAAATCGAATTGATTTTTAGCCAATTTTTTTTGCAATTTAGCCGCTTCTTCGTCGTCATATTGCATCTGAGCCTTTTCCACAAACGAACGAATATCACCCATACCCAGAATTCGTTCGGCCAAACGGTCGGGATGAAATACATCTAAAGCTTCCATCTTTTCGCCTGTTCCGATAAATTTGATGGGCTTGTTGACAATGGCCTTGATGGTCAAAGCCGCTCCACCACGGGTATCACCATCCATTTTGGTAAGAATGACCCCGTCAAAATTCAATTTGTCGTTGAAAGCTTTGGCTGTGTTCACGGCATCTTGTCCGGTCATGGCATCTACCACGAAGAGAATTTCATGAGGATTCACGGCTTCCTTGATGTTGCCTATTTCATCCATCATTTCTTTGTCGATAGCCAAACGTCCCGCAGTATCGATCAACACTACATTATAACCCCATTCTTTGGCATATTTCACTGCTTTTTTTGCAATGTCAACAGGCTTTTTATTTTCAGGATCAGTATAAACTTCCACTCCAATCTGCTCTCCCAATACTTTTAACTGGTCGATGGCAGCGGGACGGTAAACGTCGCAAGCTACCAGCAAAGGTTTCTTGCCTCTTTTGTTTTTTAAAAGATTGGCCAGTTTGGCAGCATGGGTAGTCTTACCAGAACCTTGTAATCCGGACATTAAAATAATGGAAGGATCACTTTTGATGTCAATGTCAATGGCATCATGGCCCATCAAGTTAATCAACTCATCATAGGTAATCTTTACCATTAATTGGCTGGGTGAAACGGCTTTCAGAACGTTAAGCCCCAATGCCTTTTTCTTCACTTCGTCGGTAAAATCCTTCGCAATTTTATAACTTACATCCGCGTCTAATAAGGCTTTGCGTACCTCTTTCATTGTTTCGGCAACATTGATCTCGGTAATGTAACCTTGTCCTTTGATAATCTTAAACGCTTTTTCTAATCTGTCGGTTAAACTTTCAAACATTTTCTTCTGTTTTGAGAGGGGTTATTAATGAATACAATTAGTTAATTGGCCAATTAATTAATTGAAATTTATTCGTCATTATCTTACAGCGCAAACTTATGTTTGTATTGTACTTGAAAACTAATTTAACTCTTCTTTAATTCTGTTTTGAACCAATGCAACAAATTCTGCAATGGTCATCGTACCTTGGTCGCCCTGTCCGTGTTCACGAATAGAAAGAGTTCCTTCTGCTTCTTCTTTTTCACCTACGATGATCATGAATGGTATTTTGCTTACTTCGGCGTCACGAATTTTTCTTCCTGCTTTTTCACTTCTTTCATCAATGAGCGTGCGGATATCGTTTTCGTCTAATATTTTATTTACCTTGTTGGCATACTCTTGGTATTTTTCGCTGATCGGTAAAATGATGGCTTGCTCGGGAGTAAGCCACAAAGGGAAATTGCCTCCGGTATGTTCCAATAACACAGCTACAAAGCGTTCCATCGAACCGAAAGGAGCACGGTGAATCATCACAGGGCGCAGCTTTTGCTGATCCGCGCCAATGTATTCCAAACCGAAACGCTCGGGTAAATTGTAATCCACTTGTACAGTACCTAATTGCCATTTTCTTCCAATAGCATCTTTTACCATAAAATCTAATTTAGGACCGTAAAAAGCGGCTTCACCCGTTTCTACAATGGTTTTAAGCCCTTTTTCGGCTGCGGCTTCAATGATTGCTCTTTCGGCTTTGTGCCAGTTTTCGTCTGATCCGATATATTTCTCTTTGTTACCAGGATCGCGTAATGATACTTGGGCAATGTATTCTTTAAAGTTCAGGGTTTTGAAAATGTAAAGAATAATATCGATTACTTTGCAAAACTCTTCCTTGAGTTGGTCGGGGGTGCAGAAAATATGAGCATCGTCTTGCGTAAATCCTCTTACTCTCGTCAATCCGTGTAATTCACCGCTCTGTTCATAACGATATACTGTTCCAAATTCGGCAATACGAAGCGGAAGATCACGATAGGAACGCGGTTTGATTGCGTAAATTTCACAGTGATGGGGGCAATTCATCGGTTTTAAGAAAAATTCTTCCCCTTCCTGCGGGGTGGTAATCGGACGGAAAGAATCCGCTCCGTATTTTTGGTAATGCCCCGAAGTTTTATACAATTCTACATTGCCTATATGAGGACACATTACCTGTTGATAACCGTATGATTTCTGTACTTTTTTTAAGAAATTTTCCAAACGTTCTCTGAGTGCGGTTCCTTTGGGAAGCCAAATGGGCAAACCTGCTCCTACTTTTTGAGAGAAAGTGAAAAGTTCCATCTCTTTTCCTAATTTTCTGTGATCTCTTTTTTTAGCTTCCTCTAACAAGGTAAGATATTCATCCAACTCTTTCTTTTTTGGAAACGTGATGGCATAAATACGAGTCAACTGTTTCCTTTTTTCATCACCACGCCAATAAGCACCTGCTGTATTTAACAGTTTGATGGCCTTGATGGCCGCGGTGTCGAATAGATGCGGTCCACGGCAAAGATCTGTAAAACAGTCGCTTTCGTAAAAAGTGATGGTGCCGTCTTCTAGATCTTTGATTAACTCAAGTTTATATTCATCCCCTTTTTTGGTAAAATAGTCAAGAGCTTCTTTTTTACTGACTTCCCTGCGAACGAATTTCGTTTTTTTGGAGGCAATTTCTTGCATCTTAGCTTCAATTTTGGGAAAATCATCCGAAGAAATGCTATAATCCATAAAATCAATGTCGTAATAGAAACCGTTTTCAATGTGAGGCCCTATGCCGAATTTTACACCAGGATAAAGTTGTTCAATGGCCGCGGCCATCAAGTGTGCCGAGCTGTGCCAGAAAACACTTTTCCCTTCCGCATCATTCCAGGTTAGCAAAGTTAAGGAAGCATCGTCGTTGATTTCATAATTAAGAGAAACAATTTGATTGTTTACCTTAGCAGCCAGTACATTGCGTGCAAGACCTTCGCTAATGCTTAACGCTATTTGGTAAGGGGTCGTCCCTTTTTCAAACTCTTTTACGGAGCCGTCAGGCAAAGTAATATGTATCATGATAATATATATATTTTTAAAATGAGGTGGCAAAAATACGATTTTTTTTAATGTATCAGGGCATTCGATTTCATGATTCCCTATTATTTCCGTGTCATAATGTCCAAAACCAATCTGTCGGTTTCGTTCATTCCTTTGGTTCCAATGGCCGTGAGGTTTTGAATACACTTATCCACGTCATCATCAATAATACCTTCCACGGAAGTAACAAACTTATTTTCAATGGCCAACATGGCCGAAAGAATCGCGGTCGAAACCCCGGTGGCTACTTTAAGAGAACAACTGGGTTTTGCACCGTCGCAGATCATTCCGGTGATATTGGCAATCATATTTTTAACGGCATAGGAAACCTGTTCGTAATTTCCTCCCATTAAATAGGTAATGCCGCAACTGGAACCGGTGGCCGCCACTACACAACCACACAAAGCCGACAATCGACCGAAACTTTCTTTGATATAGATAACGGTTAAATGACTGAGAGTGAGGGCACGTATCAGTTCTTCTTCGTTTTTAAGGCGCTCTTCAGCATAAACTACCACAGGCAAAGTGGCTGAAATCCCCTGATTGCCACTGCCAGAGTTGCTCATGACCGGAATTTTGGCTCCCGCCATACGGGCGTCACAAGCAGCAGAAGTGTATGATAATATCTTCGAATAAATGCCATTGCCAAAAAAATGTTCCTTAGGCTGGAGAAAAATGGTACGCCCCAAAGAGTGCCCGTATGGATGATGCAACGCCTCTTCGGCAGCCTCTTTGTTGAGTTCGGCCGTTTTCAAAATAAACCGAATCTCTTCTAAAGGAGCCGTAGTGGCAAATTCGTAAACCTTTTCCAAAGAGAGAATCTTTTCGGTTACTTCCTCTTCCTGAGGTAGGTAATGGTCTAATTTATCCAATATAACATTCTCATTTTTAGATATATAAACAAATTGGGTGTGATCGCCCGCAATGACCACCTTGACACTGTCTTCTCCGTTATGAGCAAGAATTTCAATATATAACTTCTCGTTGGTATCTTTCTTTTGTGCAATTTGAATCCTTTTCTGTTCAATATAATGCTTTCCTTCTTCTACCGCTTCTGGGTTTGTATCTTTCAATACCTCAAGAAGATAGCTCGATTTCCCGATCAAAGCTCCTAACGCAATGGCAATGGGCAAACCTATCATGCCGGTTCCGGGAATTCCCACCCCCATCGCATTTTTGAGTACATTGGCACTTAATAGTACCGTAATTTGCTTGGGCACGGC
>JAVWBZ010000034.1:0-10751 GCA_036649255.1 Bacteroidales bacterium | reverse complement strand
GATGGAAGCTTTTGAAACGAAGGAAGGAACTTGCATTAATTCAGGTTTTATTACCGGAATGACGGTGAAAGAAGGTGGAAAAGAGGTGATTGAAAAGATAAAAGAAATTGGAATAGGTTTCGGTACGGTTAATTACAGACTGAGAGATGCTATTTTTAGCCGCCAACGCTACTGGGGGGAACCCTTCCCCGTGTATTATAAAAATGAATTACCTTACATGCTTCCGGAAGATCAACTTCCATTATTGTTGCCGGAAGTTGATAAGTTTTTGCCCACTGAAACGGGAGAACCACCTTTGGCTCGTGCGGAGAATTGGACCTATCATCATTTCCCTCTGGAAACAAGCACAATGCCCGGATTTGCTGGATCAAGCGCCTATTACCTTCGTTATATGGATCCGCATAACGATCAGGAATATTTTTCAAAGGAAGCAAATGAATACTGGGAAAATGTTGATCTTTATGTAGGGGGTTCTGAACATGCTACCGGACATTTGATTTATTCTCGTTTCTGGAATAAGTTTTTGTTTGACATTGGATTGACTTGTCAGGACGAACCATTTAAAAAGTTAATTAACCAGGGAATGATACAAGGTCGTTCTAATTTTGTGTATCGAATGATTGGAACCAATCAATTTGTATCTTTTGGATTAAAAGATCAATATGAGGTGACTCCCATTCATGTGGATGTTAATTTGGTAAAGAATGATATTTTGGATATAGAGGGTTTTAAGCAATGGCAACCTCAATTTGCAACCGCTGAATTTATTCTTGAAAATGATCAATATGTGTGCGGTTGGGAAGTGGAAAAGATGTCGAAATCGAAATATAATGTGCAAAATCCTGATGATTTGGTGGAAAAATACGGTGCTGATACTTTGAGAATGTATGAAATGTTTTTGGGACCGATTGAATTGGCTAAACCGTGGGATACCAATGGTATAGAAGGAGTGTTCAGATTTATCAGGAAATTTTGGAGGCTTTTTCATGATCAGAATGGCAATTTTAAAGTGAGTGAGGATGAACCCACCAAAGAAGAATATAAAATCTTACACCGTACTATTAAAAAAATAGGGGAAGATAATGAACGCTTCTCTTTCAATACCGCTGTGAGTGCTTTTATGATTTGTGTTAACGAATTGACAGATAAAAAATGTAATAAATGTAAAATATTGGAACCATTAACCATTTTGTTATCTGCTTATGCACCTCATATTACGGAAGAAATTTGGCATTTACTGGGACATAATTCCTCTGTGATTATAGCTTCATATCCACAATTTGAAGATAGCTATTTGGTAGAATCTTCTTTTAACTATCCGGTATCGTTTAATGGTAAAACACGTTTCCAAAGAGAATTCCCGTTGAACATGGAGGAAAAGGAAATAGAAAAAACCATATTAGCGGATGAAGAAGCACAAAAATGGATCAATGGGCAAAAAACCAAAAAGATTATTATTGTACCGCATAAGATTATCAATATTGTGGTGTAGAAAGTAAAAGATGATAGATTCAATAGCGAAAGTTACGATTTAATCTATTTCTTTTATGGCAATCAAGGTGATTTTAGAATGTATGAAACACTTCTGACTGTAATGAAAATGAGATATTCATATTCTTGTTTTTCGAGGAAAGCATACTATTCGAAACTATTTTAATACAACTTGTATTTGTAAATTTGCTCAATAAACCTTTTTTATTTGCTTAAAGAAGTGATGATGTTTAATAGTTTATCTATTTGAGCATCTTTTTCTTTCAATTGAGCATCTTTTTCTGCAATTCGGATATTTTTTTCTTCTATCATTAAATTTTTTTCTTTGAGCTGAGTGATGAATAATTCATGGCAAGTTTCTTGTGGATGAATGGTGGTTGCTATTTCACAAGAAGAATTATGGGGGATAATTTGATTCTTGTTAAGTGATTTTTTTAACATTGCTCTTTCTTCCATCCCATTCTTGTCATCTAAGAAAAAATAGATATCTTTTCCCAATTTATCAGATAAATTTAGCAAAAATGATACTTTTATATCTGAAGCTGCTAATTTATTTTGCAGGTTTTGTTCTGAAATTTCGAGTAGTTCTGCAATGGTTTTGAGAGGGATATTTAATTCTTCTATTTTTTTCCGTAATTTTTTTCCATTCATTTTCAGGGATATAAACCTTTTTATTTATTTTTTTCTATTCAATTGTTCATCTTTTTGTTTATATATAAATCTTTTTATTTATACTTGCAGGATTTATTTCAGCTATTTGCACACATGTTCAATTATTGAACATGTGTGCAAATATAACAAAAAAAATGAAAGTATGATAATTGTTCACGAAATTGATCCGAAACATGGTACTTCTCTGCAATTGGCTAAAGAATTTAGCGTCTCACCAGAGTGGGTCTGTAAGTGTTGTTCGGGTAAAAGTAATAGTCATAAAGCAAAATCTATTAGACAAAGGGCATATGAATTGAACGGACGACTCATTCGTTGGGAAGAAAAATAATTAATAAATAAATTTATGGTTGTAAAAAATAAAAAAAAATATGTTTGTAGAATCTTTTAATGTAATTGTTTTGTGTAATATATTGATTGTAAATTATTAAGTTGCTTTTAAGTGACTTTTTTTATACAATAATATGATGTAATGATGATCGTGAGATCTGGTATGTTTTCTTATAGAAATTAATCTTTAAAAAAATATATTGAATTAAAATATTCGGATTAAAAATTAATGTAATGATGAAAAAAATGAATTTTAAAAAATGGTTGTTGACAAGATTTAAACAAAATGCTTTATTGGTCATAGTATTGATTATAGGTTGTTGCCCCGTTAATATGTTGGCACAAGTAAGAAAATCTTTTACTCAGCGTGCTTCCATCTATTCACCGGAAAAAGTGATTTATAATATTAAAGGAGATTACACTTTGATTGGAAATACCAATCTTACGCTCTCCAGTTATGGCAATAATGTCAATAATAGTAATAATGACATGATTTTTGTGGATGTTGATGAGGATCCGAATACAGTCAACTCCTCTTCGGCAGAGTTAACTTTCTCAACCGAAAATGATGCCAATCCGGATTGCTCGGAAATTCTTTATGCCGGCCTCTATTGGTCGGGACGTGCCAATACGAGTTCAGGAGGATCCAATTCCATAACCCTTGGTGGAACTGTTACCAATTACACTTATAATGCCAGTGGAACCAATATTGGCACTTACCGTCTTTTCATTACTTCTACAGGCTCAGGAACCAGCAATATTACCTATTACTCTTTTTGCCCCATTAATGGTGGTGATACCGTTGTATTTGCTTTTACAGGAGGAACGAGGTCTACTTATGTGCTAACGGTTAAAGTGGGGGCCAATACACCTTCTGTGGTATCAGCTTCCTTTCCAAGTAATTATCTTTCATCTAATGTTAGCAACAGAGTTGCTACTCTAAATTCTCCTTATAATATTTCAGATGGAACAACCACTCTGATAATAAGTTCTCTCCAAAAAAGAACATCTTCTGCACTTTCTATTAATCATTGTGCCAATGTAAGAATTCCAACCAAGGTGCTTTATAAAAACCAAGTAAAATTAAAACATGAGGCGGGCAGTTATCAAACGATGACGGCTAACTTGAATGATATTTTATATCCCGTTACCGATAACGAATATATGTATGTGGCTTATGCAGAAGTTACCGATTATGTAAAACAGTACGGATTAGGGAATTATTTTGTAGCCGATATGGCCTTGATCGAAGGTGAAAGCGATGAAACCGGTTATTACGGCGGTTGGGGCTTGGTTGTTATTTATCAAAATTCCAAAATGAAATGGCGCGATATTACGGTATTTGACGGTTATGCTTTTGTGGATAAAGATAATACCAATGTAGTGACTACCGTTGCGGGTTTTAATGCCGTACAGGTGGGAAATGTAAAGATTAAACTGGGCATTATGGCAGCGGAAGGGGATTGTGATATTGCGGGAGATTATATGCAGATTATTAATCAACAGAGTGTGTATGGAAATTTGGTGCATTCGCTCAATAGTACCAATAATTTTTTCAATAGTTCCATTAATACAGGCAATAATGCGCGAAATCCTCAATTGGTTAATAATACGGGGATTGACATTGCAATGTTTAATATCAATAATCCTAATAATTCTGTGATTGCAAATAAACAAACGTCAACTTCTTTTAGATTTAATTCTACTCAAGATGCTTATGTGCCGTTTTGTCTGGCAATGGCTATAGATGCCTATATTCCTGAAGTGGAAGCTTTTACTTCTTTGGTAACGTTGGATGGTGTTGAATATGATCCTACGATGGATGCTTTTATCGTAAAGCCGGGTGATTCCATTGTTTTTAATATTGAAGCGAGGAATAGAGGTACGGAAAGTATTTTAGATGCGGTTTTTAGTATTGATCTTCCTTTTCCGGTGGAATATATGAACCATAAGGTTGAATATTTTTCACCTATGATTTCCGGAACTACTTTGTTTGATGCTCTTGCTGGTACTTCCGGTAGAGCCATTTGGAAACTGAATCAACTCCCTGCGGGTTATCCTGATTCGGTATATGCTCATTTTACTCTTACGGTAAAAGTTGCAGATGATTGCTATATGTTGGCTGCTGTTGGGCAGGATTGCCATTTACCGATTATTCTTACCGGTACCATTCATGGAAAAACGGCCATTATGGGCGTAAATTTTGAAAACCATGCCTTTATTAGTGGATATGTAATGGAAGGGGTGTGTATGGGGGATCCTATTAGTAATCCTATTAAAATATTGATTGATAGGGAGGTATATGTTAATGAACACTGTAATAGTCCCATTTATCAACATCGTAATTTTTCCTTTTGTGATGTTATCAATGGAACTGTTCCCTTAACAAATGTGAGTGTATATTATCCACCGGGAACCCGTTTTTATAATCAATATCCTGTTTTACTTACGACTACTGAATATACTACCGAAACAGGAATGCCTGTTAATGAAAGTGCTGTTATTTATGCTGTTTATCCTTTTAATAATGGGTTGGAATGTTATAGTACATTGTCTGTAGCTCTTCAAGATATTGTCATTCCTCCACCTGCTGTAACTTTGAGAGATACAAGTTATTGTATTAACGGGAATGCAGTTTCGTTGTCGCATCATTTTAAGGTAACTGATGAGCAATTTACACTTTATTTTTACAAAAATAAAGATGGTGCTGCAGAAAAAAATATAATTCCTTCATTGGCCAATCCTGGAACATTTACCTATTATGCTCGACAGGCCATGCAAGGTTGTATAGGGGGTTTTGATTCGATTACGGTAGTGGTTGAATCTCCTGTAGCCTTTACCGTTCAAGGTAATCAAACTACTGTTTGTTATGGTACTGAAGTTGCTGTTACGGCAGTGCCTATTGGCGGAACTTTCTCGTATGATTCGTTGTATAATCCCTATATTACCGCAATAAATAATGTTATTACTTTGTCTGATTCAACACCGATGGGAAACTATTCGATGTATTATACGGCACCAATAGAATCACTCAATCCAAGCTCTCCATGTAAGGTTACGGATTTAACTCAGATAATTTCCATGACAGTAAGCGACACTACGGTTGCCGGCCGCCTCGTTCCTTCTTTTCAGGATATTTGTATAGGTTCTATGATTCAAGATTTAATGATTCAAGATTATCAGGGAACTGTACTTCGTTGGGAATTTTCGTCCGATGGAGCAGCATGGCAAATAATTCCCAATAACACATACCAACTTGTCAGTGACGATATTGACGCCATTGGAACTACCACAGTCTATCGGGCTTATTTACAAAATGGAAGTTGTACCCCCGCTTATACTCAAACGGCAGTGGTGCGTCTAACTGGTTCCATTGCTCCAGATCGTCCGGTTATTCCATCCCCTCAATTTACCTGTTATGGGGCAGATTATATCGTTGCAGCGCCCGATTTGCCTTCAGGCTCCAACTATCGATGGTATCTTACTGAACATGGAGGAGAATCAAATGCGGCTTTGCAATACGTTACGATGGGAAGTTCCTATATTACTCGCTGGGTAAGTGTATTTGACGGCTTGTGTGAAGGTTTGCGATCTCCGGTGAGCATTCGTAAAATGATTAATACTGGTAGCATTTCTTCTACTGGACAAACAGCTTGTTATTTGAATGAAATTCCAAATAAAATAAATTCCCTTGTTGATGCAACACTTATGGATGGTAATAGCGGAGAAATAGAGTATCAATGGCGTGTTACCGTTAATGGAATTGATTCTGGCTATGTACAGCTTGCTGCAGGGAAAGAATTTACGCCTGCCAATTGGATGAACAGAGAAGGTGTTTTTGTCTTTACTCGCTGGGTTAAAAATTCGATTTGTAATGTTTGGGAACCTTCATCAGGTGCATGGACTTTGATAGTGGGACCTCCGGATCCTACTATTACCATGGAACCACCTCACGGAACTTTATGTGAAGGGAGTATGGTTAAGTTAACACTCTCTGCTGCTATTCCTGCCAATAAATATTTTTATCAGTGGTATCGTGGTGGCGACAGCATCCCTGGGGCTACCAATCGTCAATATTTTACCTCTGCCGCGGGTCAATATACGGTAAAAGTTACCCACAGAAAATCAGGTTGTGATTCTATTACATCACTGTCTGATGCAGCACAGATACAATATGATGATGTTGCTCCGACTATTGAAGGAACGATGCTTCCTGATACAGTGAAAGGTTGTACTCAGGAACTTGTGATAAACTCTATTGCAGATTCAACGGTTGCTTTGTTGGAAACGAAATTTAATTTGCAGATCAGTGATAATGTCACAACCGACAAAAATTTAACTGTTACTTCTGAAATTGAAAGTGTGACAGGAAATTGTCCGATTACAGTGGTTCGTCGATATACGATTACTGATTTGTGTGGAAATAGTGCTTTTATTGATCATACGATTGAAATTGTCGATGATTTATCTCCTGTAATGAAAAACCAAGTGGACAATCAAATAGCGGGTTTTGCCCAACAAAATTGTTTATATACAGTACCCGATGTTGAAAGTAAAGTGAGAGAATTGGTAGAAGATAATTGTACCGCTAAGGAAAATTTAATTATTACTCAAAATTTGCTTTCCGGTACTTTGATTTTCTCGGATACAGTGTTGATGGTAACAGTTGCAGATGCTTGCCAGAATGTATGTACAACCTATGTTTCTATTTTATTGCCTGATTCGTTAATAGCCGATATAAAGACTTTTAGCCATCCTGTTTGTTACGGCGATTATGGCTCTGCTACGGTTTTGCCCACCAAAGGTTTATCCCCTTATTCTTACCAATGGGACAATCAGGAAAGCGATTCCACCGCTGTTTTGTTAACGGCCGGTCTTCGGCATGTTACGGTAACTGATGCAAATGGTTGTATGGTAACCAAAAGCATTACGCTTTCCCAACCGGCTGCTTTACATATAATGGCTTCGGTCGCGAATTCTTATGTCTGCGTTGACGGTACGATTATCTTACATGGATCGGCTTCTGGTGCTTCTGAAAAATATCAATATCAATGGACGGATGAGAATAATCTTGTTTTGGGAACACATGATTCAGTTTCCATTCGAAATGCTTATTCTCCAGGAGAACATGTTTTTGTGTTAAGTGTCACAGATTCTGTTTGTGGTATGGTAGCCGATAGTGTTACGGTTGTTATTCAACCTTTATCGGTGATCACTTCCAATCAATCAATTGAAAATGATACTATTTCGATATGCCGTTTAGACTCTATTAGACTCGCGGCTAGCCCTTCTGGAATAATGCAGAAGTGGAGTTATAAAGGTAATGGAAACGCTTTCTTTGACGATATTGCTTCTAGTAATGCTTCGGTGAATACGATCAATGGGATTGGATTTCCGAATATCGGCTGGTATTTTCTGGGAGTATCGCAAGCGGGATGTGAAACAAAAGATAGTGTATATATTAGAGTTAGCCCGGAACAGAAAATGCCTTCATTAACCGTTAATATCCATCTGGATACGACAGTGGTACAAACGATTACAGGAGTTGAAACAAGGAATCCTATCGCTAAAATTGAATACTCCCATGATTTATGGTTCTCTTTTAATCATCCTGTAGTGGCTGAGAATGTTCAAAATTGCGGTTTTGAATATAGAATTTACAGTGTGGCTACCAGTTCTTGGTCGGATTGGACTGTATGGACCGATACTTCTGCCTCTATTACGATCTCATCTGCTGAGGTGATGATTGGATATTCGGGGATACAATTAAGGCATCTTTTTTCTTGTGCAAACTCTTTTTGCGGAACACCCCAAATTTATGAATATGCCTTCTGGGTGATTCCTTCGAAAGAATCGCTTCAAGCAACTCAGGATATTGATGAAGCTGAAATATGTATGTCCCAGGATTCGGTTCGATTGATTAATATCTTTGAAGACGGTTTCACCTCTTCTTCTTCTCAATACCAATATCGCTATAGTTATAGAACCGATTCAATCTATCATTATCAATCGGAATGGATATCATTGAATGAAATTGGGGATACATTGGAAACGACTAACAATGGACAAGAAATTGCACAATATATTCCTTTTACTCCTTGGATATCTGTGAAAAATAATCCCCATAGCCCTAATCACGTGAATGATATTATTTCAATGAATATCAGGGTTATGACGAAAAATTTAAGTGATACCATATGGCATATATCAGACACGGTAGCCTATCAATGGAAGATCGTAGCGAATCCCTATTTTTCCCAACTATTGATACAAATAGTAGACCCCATTGTTTGCCATGGAACTACCGTTAATTCAAATGGAGTGAAACTGATGGCCTATCCTGATGAAAATAGTGCTATCGATTCTATACATTGGTACTATGCACCTTATGGATCTACAACATTTGAAGAGATTATATTGCATGATACGATTCAACAATATGGTCCTTTATTCACTTATAGAGCTCCACTTGTGATACCTCCAAACAACAGAGGTGTAACCGTTTATGATTTTGTTAATCATTCGGATACGGTGGTTTTTGTGGCGGCATTACATTCTTTAAGAACTTCGTGCCCGATCGCTTATGATACGGTACGAATTGAAGTTCAAGACGATAACAAACTTAGCTTAAAGAAGGGGGAAAAAAAACAGACACTTTGCCAAAACAGTGAAATGGATACGATCGTGTATGAAATAGGAGGAGGGGCGATTGGTGCCGTTATCGAATGGGTTCCTTCCTGTCCTACCGGAATTAGCTTTGAACAATCTCAACAAAATAATCAACAATATATTATGAGTGGCTCTCCGTCCGAGTCGGGAAATTACTCCTATGTGATTAGGACAATCGTAGGAAATAAATGTGCTGCAGTTTCGGATGAGGGGCGGCTTGTCATAAATCCTGTGATAGAACTTGCACCGTTGTCTAATCAAGTTGTATATCATGGTGAGATGGTGAATACCATTAAATTTAACACAGTTAATCATGGTGCGGAAGGTGAAGTAAATTATGACTGGAGTAGCCCTACTTCTATTGGTTTGGGAACAAGTGGAAGTGACAGTATTGTTTCGTTCATTGCCGATAACCGTACGTCGCTGTCGATTTCATCAACTATCACGGTTACCCCATTTTATTCGTTGAGTGGAGTAAAATGCGAGGGGATTCCTACAAACTTTACGATTACGGTCAATCCATTATCACAAGTGACAACTGAACTGTATGATACGGTATGTAGTGGCGAACCATTTAATATAGTTCCAATGAACGGAATCAATGGAGTTATTCCTGCTGGAACGTTGTATAGTTGGAATGCCCCTTCGGTACAGGGTATTAAAGGTACTTCATCGGGAGTCAATCAGCCTTCCATTCAGGATGCTCCTCTCAATGTAACGAATGCTCCTATTGAGGTAAAGTATCAAATAATGATGACCACTCCGGGATATGGAGTATCAGATACTTTTGTAACTACGGTGGTGGTATTGCCGATTCCTGCTATTGATTCAATATTCGTAACGGCTTCTTGTAAGGGTGTTTTTTCGGTAATACCGATGGATGTAACCAATGGGGTTGTTCCCAGAGAAACCGTTTACGAATGGCAAGCAGATACACTATCGGGAGTAACGGGAATTTCTTCCGGTAAAGGCTTTGTAGTATCGGATACGCTTGTGAATCATACGAGTACAATACAGCATATTGCCTATACGGTAACCCCTATTTCGGGAGAGTGTAAAGGAAGTGTCTTTATCATGATGGTAACAGTAAATCCTTTGCCACAGATTACAAATATAACGCACGATGTATGTAGCGAGAGTCAATTTGAAATTTTGCCTGTTAATGGAATCAATGGAGTTGTACCTGCCGGAACAACTTACTCATGGGGATTGCCTGCTGTTGTTACGAATATAACCGGTTATACCTCAGGAACAAGCCAAAACACTATTATTGGAATGTTGCAGAATGATACAACTGTCTATAGAAATGTTTTGTATCAAGTGGTACCTGCTTTCGATGGATGTGAGGGAAGCCCTTTTGATATAACAGTCAAGGTTAAACCTATTCCGGTAATTCCATCACAGAATGCGAAAGTTTGCAGTGGTGTTGATTTTACCTTTTTATCGCAAAACATAATAAATGGAAAAATACCGGATCATACTTTATATAGTTGGCCTAACCCTACTAACTCGGGAGGGATAGTAGGAATGAATGGTGCGCAAAATGGTGTAACACAAATAAGAGATACTTTTTTTAATAATGTGAATGCAGT
>JAVWBZ010000033.1:0-10795 GCA_036649255.1 Bacteroidales bacterium | reverse complement strand
ATTGGTTCGGATATGGAACTTGCCAGTGCATTTAGCAACCTCATTACCAATGCCATTAAATACACCCCCAAAGGGGGCACCATTACCATGGGTTGGCATGATGACGGAGTGCAAGGTTATTTTACCGTTGAAGATACCGGCATTGGTATTGATTTGGATAAATTCAATGAATTAATTATCGATAATAAAATATTTTCAACCACAGGTACGGAAGGAGAAGAAGGTACCGGTTTAGGATTAATTTTATGTAAAGAATTGATTGACAAGAACAATGGCACATTTCGTGCAGCCCTTAATGCTGATGGAGGAACTTCGTTTTTTTTCACCTTACCTTTGATCCATACAAACAAAAATAAACCATCAAACGCTTCGTCAAACCTTGAATAAATAAACTTGCAGTACTGAAGAAAGTTTTTCTTTTTTTATTACTTTTGCTAAAAAAAAAGGGATGGAGGACAATTTAACATTTTTAACAGAGTTGGCTGATTATAAAACTATTATACTCGCAAATGGTGAAATTCCTCAAACTGAAATAGCGTTGCAATTTTTACAAAAGGCTGATTATATTGTTTGTTGTGATGGTGCTGTTGAGAACTTAATCAAGCTTTCTCTACAACCTGATGTGATTGTGGGAGATTGCGATTCTATTTCCAAAGAATATTATAAAAAATTTAACTCCATTATTCATCCCGATACCGATCCGGAATACAATGACTTACAGAAATCCATTAAATTTTGCATGGCTATTCAAAAAACAAAGATTGCTATTTTAGGAGGTTTCGGACTTCGAGAAGATCATGCTTTGGCCAATTTGGGAATTTTGTGCATGTATGCCCGGGAAATTGATATCATTATGGTCACCAATCATGGGATTTTTACTCCTATTTCCCAAAGTTCGGTCTTTTCGTCTTTTCGCGGCCAACAAGTGTCCATATTTTGTTTCGATTCTCAAAATACGTTTACCTTTCATCATTTGAAATATCCCGTAATAAACAGAAAATTCAATTATCTATGGGAAGGAAGCTTGAATGAAGCAACAGGGAAACACTTTTCCATTGACATGAACGGAACTGGAATTGCTGTGGTATATCGTACTTATGTTTAATGAACGGGTACTTTATCCACTCGATTCAATGAATATCTTATAACTCCTTCCTGGCCTTTGTAATTACTCCATACCATTGTTTCAGGTTTGACTGTTATATTCCAGCATTCGAAGATTTTACCAGTAGAATTTGTTTTTAAATCATTTTTAAAATTACAAACTAGGAAATTGTCATAAAGGAAATAGCGTCCATCATTTTCTTCTTTATAAACAAAGGTTCCTGTTGAATCTTTGTAATAAAAATTATATTTTCCCCCTTCTAAAAATTCCCAGCAATAAATATCGGCATGATGTGAAGGTGAATGCAACATTTCCTGCCCTACCCAAATTCCTTTAATATCTTTGGAACAATCGGTTGTCACTCGCTTTAAGGTATAGTCATGATAATTACCAAATTGTACATCATTTTTCTTCATATTCTTAACGGAATAAAGCAATTGTTTTTCATCAATTCCAACAACGACCATATCAAACGACCAATTTTTTCCCAAAGGATCGCTTCCCTTTACTTTGATCGTATTTTTTTTCATCTTATAAGTATAGTTTTTCCCTTCCATCCATTCGGATTCCCCCTTTTCATTATACTGCCCGCAAGCATATATTTCGTTTCCAAGACTATCAAATGTACAAACAAACGATTCATCGGTTTCAACAGGAAGACCATCAATATTGACAAGTTTCCATGTTCCCAAAAGTAGCCTTTTAGATTCGGCATACTTATCTTTACCATGGCAAGAACACAATATGACAGTTGTCATCAAGATTATAAAATACTTTTTCATCATTAAACTTTTTTAATATTAAGAACTGCAAAAGTAACAAAAAAAGAAAAAGCTCAATAAGAGGTATTTATTTTGCTACACAAGGCTATAAGTGTCATTTTTGTAGCAAATAATAACAAAAACATATTCAAATATAGATTAATTAAATACTATTTAAGGGTAAAAATAGAAATTTTATTCTATTTTTTTAAAGTAAACAGAAAAAGAAGTCCACCTTCCGGTCTATTTTTGGCCACTATATTTCCTTGGTGAAAAAGTACGGCATGTTTTACTATTGACAACCCCAAACCCGTACCGCCAGTCTTACGATTTCTTCCTTCATCAATTCTGACAAAACGATTAAAGATTTTTTCCAGATATTCCTCTTTCACACCGCACCCCGTATCATAATATTGAAAATAATAGTAATCGTGGTCTTCTTTTACACATGCAATTGATATTTTCACCTTTTCTCCTGCATAATGAATTGAATTTTCAATTAAATTACGAAAAATAGAATAAATTAAATTATGATTTCCAAACATCATAATATTATCTCTCAATTGATTATCAACTTTAATTTCAGCAGAATCAAGATGAGCATTAAGTTCCAAAACAGCCTCTTCTGCGATCTTTCTTATCCTGATATTTTCTTTTACAAAAAGGTTTCCTGCTTCTTCAAGCTTGGTAATCAACGCAATATCATTTATTAAATCAGATAATCTAATCGTTTGTGCATAAGCTCGTTCAATAAAATATTTTTTCTTTTCAGGATCCATATTCCGTTCCTGTGACAATATTTCAAGATAGCCGCGAATACTACTGACCGGTGTTTTCAATTCATGGGCAATATTATTGGTCATTTCCTGCTTTAGTTGTCGGTTACGCTCTTCTGCCAAATTTACCTGTTGTTTACTCTCTTCCAACTGTTTATAAATGGAAATAACCTTGCTCCCAATAATTCCCGAATCGGTATCAGGAAAGTTAATTTTCTGGTAATCAATAACTTGTCCATCCTCTACTTCGCTTACAAATCTCTTCAATGTAGTCATGACTTTCCCATATTTATCGGTCAAAAACAACATTCCTATCAGTGTTGCTATTAAGAAAAAGATCAACAAATATATCAATACATTTTCTCTCTGTAAAAAATCAGCAAAAGTAATATGATACGGAAGGGCAAGTCTGATATAATCTCCTGTACTACTTTTTATGACATAATACAAATATTCAGATGAATTAGATTCAGAACGCCGAATAGAAGTTCCTATCCCGTTCTGTTGGGCTTGAATAATTTCAGGTCGATCCAAGTGATTTTCAAGAGGATGATTATTTTTTTGTACCACATTATCGTACAATACCTCTCCATTCGAAGTAATCAATGTTAATCTCAAATCTTCTGGTAATAAACTCAATACCAATGCAGTATCTTCTTTTTGCATTAAAAAATCGGATACAATATCAGCATAAAGACTTAAATTTGATCTTAATTCCTCCGTTTTGAAGCGTTTTTCTCTATCCAGCTGAATGGAAATGGTAATGGCAATAAAAGCCAAAAAAACAAAAGTAAAGTAGAGAAAAAACTTTTTTTGATAATTCATTTTCATTAATATTTATAATCTCTTATTATATTTATCACTGCAAACATAGAGATTTAATATTACAATTACATAAAGTAACGATTACAATAATATTACAATTTATTGAGCACATACAATTTCTGCAGCTTCAGCCGAAGCATTGCTATTTCCTAACAAATGATGTAACATGGTGTATTCGTCCTTTATTCTTTTGATGTTTTTTTCATTACAAACAATTTTTTCAAGTTCTTCTGTTAATCTTTTTTTATTCAAGTCATGTTGAATCAATTCCGTTACAACCGGTTTATCCATAATAAGATTAACCAACGATATATAATTAATTCCCTTGATCAAATGTTTAGCAATATGATAGGAAAATGCACTTCCTTTATAACAAACCACTTGCGGAACTCCTAACAAAGCTGTTTCCAAGGTTGCCGTACCCGAAGTAACCAAAGCTGCTTTTGCATTTAATAACAGCGGATAAGTTTGATCAAAAACAATAGGAATCATCTTCTTTTCCAATATTTTATCATAAAGTTCTCGGGGCTGCCAATCAACTCCAGACACAATAAACTGATACTGTGGATATTGTGTTGTTACTTGCAACATAATTGGAAATATTTTACTAATTTCCTGCTTTCTGCTTCCGGGTAAAATAGCAATAATATCACGATCATCCAAATTATGAATCTGTCTAAATTGCGTAACAGCTTCGCTCTGTTTGATATCTTTATCAATAGCATCTAAAAGTGGATGCCCCACAAAATGAACCGGAACTCTATATTTTTCATAAAATTCCTTTTCAAAAGGAAGAATCACGATCATTTCATCCACATATTTTTTAATTTTATGGATACGATTTTTTTTCCAAGCCCAAATCTGAGGGGAAATATAATAGATGACCTTTATTTTATTTTCCTTTGCAAATTTTGCTATTCGCAAATTAAATCCGGGGTAATCCACCAGAATGACCATATCAGGCTCATAAAGTAAAATATCTACTTTACAAACTGCCAAATTACGAAGAATGGTTTTCAAATGAGTAGCTACTTCCCAAAAACCCATAAAGGCCAATTCTCTGTAATGTTTTATAATTTCGCCTCCGGCAGCTTCCATCAGATCGCCCCCCCAACAACGAAAATCGGCATTTATATCTTTTTTTTTAATAGCTTTCATTAAATTAGAAGCATGTAAATCTCCGGAAGCTTCACCGGCTATAATATAGTATTTCATTTTATTGGGATTAACGGATAGACAATTGATAAATAAAAAGATAGAACATCTTATGTGATTAAGAAACAGATTGAAAACAGTTGAAAATTAATCGGCCGTAAAAAAGCTGTTATAATTTTCCGGATAGCAACCCATTTCAATGGATTTTTGAACGGGAAAGGTAAAATAGATAACTTCAGCTTCAGCACATACTTCATCCATTTCATTAATCAGTTGCGCTTCAATATAACAAATATTTTTCTTTGTTTCACGTAATTTTGCTTTAACCGTAATTTTATCTTGTTTAGAGTCAACCGGTTTCCTATATTTCATACTGATTCGGGAAGTAACTCCTGACGTTTTAGCTTTTATATAAACGACCCAAGCAGCGATTTCATCCAAAAGCGTAGCTTGAATGCCTCCATGAATAACTCCCGGATAACCTTCATAAAACTGTTTAGGATTCCAAGTAGCTTCCACATAATCGCCGTTTTCATAGAATTTAAGTTGTAATCCTATCGGATTATGAGGGGAACATGCAAAACAATAATAATCCTCTTTAGCGAAGACATTCCTAATTTCACGTTTCATCATATAAAAATTTTAGGATAGTAAATTCTTCACTATTTCCGAAACCATTTTATTTTCAGCTTTCCCCGCCAATGTTTTGGTTGCTAATCCCATCAATTTTCCCATTTCTTTTACCCCCGCAATATGATGATCAACAATCAACTGTTTTAGCACATCTGTAATTTCTTCTTCAGACATCTGCTGTGGTAAATATTTGGAGATGACCTTCCACTGCGCCATCTCTTCTTCGTAAAGGTCATCACGGTGTTGTGATTTATACATTTCAGCCGATTCTTTACGCTGCTTAACCAAACGTTGCAAGGTTTTAAGTTCCATTTCTTCGGTAATCTCTCCCCCACCCTTTTCAGTTTTTAACAGCAATAAAGCTGATTTTATTGCACGAAGAGCATTGAGAGTTTCTTTCTCTTTTGCCAACATCGCGGCTTTAATATCATCATTCAGTTTTTGTTCTAAACTCATAATAATTTAATTTACAGTTTAAGGATTGCAAAAATACAGTTTTTTTACAAATCAATCATTTATAAAAATTATCACTCCCTGAAAACAAAGTCATTATATTTAAGGATCTATCATTCAATTCTATAAAAACGATCAAGTCAAATAAATCCATGATTTGATTATTTAAAACACTGATTTAAAATAATCTAAACTCTTTACAACGTTAAAATTTCTTTCACTATCAATTCTATTGCATCAGGTTGTGCAAATTTCACAATATTGTCGCTTAGTTTTTTGCATTTTTCTTCATCCACAATTAATTCAATCAATTGTGGCATCAATTTTTCTTCTGCTTGCATATCCGAAATCAAGCAGGCCGCTCCTTGGTTGGAAAGAGATTCTGCATTTTTAGTTTGGTGATCTTCAGCAGCATAAGGGAAAGGCACTAATATAGTAGGAGCTCCTACTATCGTCAACTCAGCAATAGCCAATGCCCCTGCACGTGAAACAATAATATCGGCAATGCTATAAGCATCATCCATATTTTTTATAAAAGGAACGATCTTAATATTTTCATTTTGTCGAGACAATAATTCAGATGAAATATTTTTATAAAACACCTCACCTGTCTGCCAAATCAATTGTACATTTAATTTTTCAATTTGCGTTAACCCTGTAGCCAAACAACGATTAATAGTCAACGCTCCCAAACTTCCCCCCACGACTAATATTGTTTTTTTCTCTTTAGTAAATCCGAAAAAACGATAAGCTTTTTCATTTTTTTTCTTAATATCTAAAATTTCGGCACGAATAGGATTTCCTGTCTTCACAATTTTATCTTTAGGAAAATATTTTTCCAAACCATCATAGGCAACACAAATCTTTTTAACTTTCGATGCCAGCAATTTATTGGTTATGCCAGGATAAGAGTTCTGCTCCTGAATTAACGTAGGAATACCTAATAAATTTGCCGCTTTTAAAGCAGGGCCACTTGCAAATCCGCCCACCCCAATAACCACATCAGGTTTAAAATCACGAATGATCCGTTTCGCTTTTTGCATACTCTTCATCAAAACAAAAGGAAGTTTTAAATTACGCAAAACCGCACGTGGTGAAAAATCACGACTAATACCATAAACATCCAATCCCACAATAGAATAACCTGCTTCAGGCATGCGTTTCATTTCCATTTTATGATTTGCGCCAATAAATAAAATTTCGGCATCAGAAATTTCTTTTTTCAAACGATCAGCAATAGCCAAAGCCGGAAAAATATGCCCTCCTGTACCACCTCCTGAAATAATAAAGCGTTTTTTCATTGTTCTAAAATTTTGGCAAAGATATGATATTTTAAAACAATGGAAATTGATAAAAACCATTTTTATTGCAAAATAAAATTGATATAATCATACAAAAATTAAAAAATAATTTATTATTTTTACGGTTTATTATTCATAAATAATCTAATACTATCTACCATGACTAAAATACATAATGTGACTGCAGCCCCCGTTTATCCGGTACCTGATCTAAATCTCAATTATAACTATAAACAAGATATATACACGATTCTGTTCCACTTTGTGGAGGTTTGCAATCTTAATTGTCAACTTCAATGCCCAAGATGTGGCAGTACAAAATTTCATAAAGACGGTTTTTATCATTCTGTTTTACATCGCTATCAATGTCAAAAATGTGCAAAAAAGTTCAACGATCTAACAGGTACTCCATTTGCAAGTCTTCACAAGTTAGTTGAAGTCATTCAATTCATCAAATTTCATTTTCTGGAAGGAACATCAGTAAGAAAGACCGGTAAAATTCTCACAACTGCACCCAAAACAATTCTTGCATGGAGACATAAATTTGCAGAAAGTTTATCACAAAATAATAACGAAAAAATGACTGGAAATATAGAAATCAAAGAATACATAATTCCTATTAATAAAAAAGGAAATCGTCATTACAAGGGAAAAAAATATTCTGCAAAGCGTAAAATTCATATTGAGAATACGCACGGAGAAAAAAATATATTGATCATATCTTCCTGTGATCGCAATGGGCATCGAGAAATAAAACCACTTCAGTATGGAAATTACATTCACCATACATCTTTACAAAAAAATCTAATCTTAAAATTGCAAAATGAAAATAAAATAATCATTGGTCATAAAAGTCAAATTTTAAACAAGGTACAAATTTTAAAAATCCGACCTCATAAAATCGTAATTGAAAGTTCTAATAAAGCAGGAAAGAATATTTGGAGGAATTTACTCAATGTTGAAAAAATGATGTCTGTTTACAAAAAATGGGGGCAAAAATTTAGAGGTGTAGCTACTAAATATCAAGAACTTTATTATAATATTTACCTTATTAACATCAAATCATTTGAATATAATAATATCACTCAAATAATCTTCAATAATTTCATAAATAACAAAAGTACAATTACTAAATATAAGGATAAATTAGAATTACAACTTGAATAGCCCCCCAATTAAAGTAAACAGATTTTTGATTACATGGATACCTTTCCCAATTTAAAAAATTCATAGTATCTTTGCACCTCATTAAATCAATATTTATGATTATTAAAAAAATCCATATAATTGACGATCTCCAAGATTTTTTTGGAGATATTAGAGTGGAAAATGGGAAAATTACAGAAATTGGAACAGAGTTAGTAAATGATTCCGACGTGATCGATTTTAGTAACAAAGATTGGGTTTTACTTCCTGCTTTTACCGATTTACATGCACATTTCCGTGATCCCGGATTTACCTATAAAGAAGACATCGAATCAGGAAGCAAAGCAGCCATTCATGGAGGATATACTGCTGTAAATCTTATGCCCAATACTAAACCGATATGTAGTTCTATGAATCTCGTCAAAGATGTAGAACATCGCATAGAAGCAATTGGTCTTATACTTGCCCATCAAACTTTAAGTATGACTAAAAATTTGGAGGGAAAAGAGTATGAACATCTTAAAGCTTTACAAAAAGGAGAAATTTTATTTGTAAGCGATGATGGAAAAGGGGTTAATGATAACGGTGTTATGGAAGAAATTTTCAAGATTTGCAAGAAAAAAGAAATTATCATCATGAGCCATGCAGAAGATCATCAATATAGTGCCACCGATATGCGAAAAGCTGAAAACAATATGACGTTCAGAGATATCGAATTGTGCGCCAAAACCGGTGGGCGAATTCACTTTTGTCATGTAAGTACAATTGAAGCCATTGAAGCCATTGCTAAAGCTCGTAAACAAGGTTTAAACATTACTTGCGAGGTTACCCCGCATCACATATTTGCAACCGGAGAAGAAGTAAATCACTATCGCGTAAATCCTCCATTCAGAGAACAAAAAGATATCCATGCATTAATCAAAGCCATGCAAAATGGTATGGTGGATGCAATTGCCACAGATCACGCTCCTCATTCGGAAGAAGATAAACAAAATGGAGCTCCCGGAATGACCGGATTAGAATTGGCATTTTCATTATGTTATACCAAATTAGTTAAAGAAAATCATTTATCATTAAATCAATTGGTTAAATTAATGTCAACAAATCCTTCTGCTATGATGAAACTTAATAAAGGAAAAATAAATGTGGGAATGAATGCAGATTTCGCCATCGTAGATTTAAAAAATCCATATATTATCGATTCAGCTAAATTTTTCTCAAAAGGGAAAAACACCCCATTTAATGGAAAAAAAGTATATGGAAAAATTATACATACAATACGTAATGGGAAAATATACTAACAACAATGGATCAGCAACGAGAAACTTTCAATGACAGGCCTATCTATACTTTATCTGAAATTACCAAAAGTATTCAGACTACTATAAGCAAGACCTATACAAAAGCATATTACATTAAAGCTGAGATCTTAAAACTTAATTTATATCCACATTCCGGACATTGTTATCCTGAATTAGTCGAAAAAGAAAATAATAAAATCAAAACTTCTTTACGTGCCATTATATGGAAATCACAATTTGACGCTATTAATAAACGTTTTCTTACCATCACCGGAGAAAAATTAAAAGAAAATATCAACATACTTTGCTTGGCCACCGTTGAGTTTAGTTGTCAATACGGATTAGCTTTGTATATTCAGGATATTGAGCCAACTTATACGTTAGGAGAAATGGTGAAAAACAAGCGTGAAGTAATTGAACGTTTGAAAAAGGAGGGCGTTTTTACTGCTAATAAAGAAAAACAATTGCCTGTACTACCAAAACGAATTGCTATTATCTCAGTAGAAACCAGCAAAGGATATAGCGATTTTATGATCACTCTGAATCAAAACAGCTGGAATTATAAATTTGAATGTGAATTATTCCCTTCTATTTTACAAGGAGATAAAGCCATTACTACCATCAACCAACGATTGGATGAAATAGAAAAAAAAAGATCACAATTTGACTGCGTAGTCATTGTACGTGGTGGTGGGGCCGACATTGGGATGAGTTGCTACGATGATTATCAGTTAGCAAATCGAGTAGCCACATTTTCATTACCCGTAATCTCCGGAATAGGGCACTCCACCAATGAAAGTGTCACCGACATGGTGGCATATACCTATAAAATTACGCCTACCGAAGTCGCTTATTTTCTTATTCAAAAATTTCACGAATTTGCCATTAAAGTCGAAGAATTACAATCTAATATGGTTAAGAGTGCCTCCTATTTGATAGATAATCAGTATTACAAGATCGAACAAATAGAAATAACGAGAAAGATTGTTGTAACTAAAATTATGGGTGCAGAAAAAAATAAGATAGATCAATTGGAAAACACCGCTAAAATGGCTCTGCAGAACATAGTAAAGGACAAAACATCACAGTTAAATCATTTTGAGAACTATTTAAAGCAACATCTTTTTAAGCTGGTTTCTGAAAAGAAACAACAATTGGATCATTGCACTCAAATCATACAACTATTATCCAAACAACAATTTATACAGTATACAGAGATTTTGGAAAATATGAATGCTACCATCGCATTGCTTCATCCCGACAATGTCTTAAAAAGAGGATATAGCATTACCTACCATAACGGAAAAGCAATAAAAGAGGCAAACTCTCTGAAACCCGG
>JAVWBZ010000032.1:0-10897 GCA_036649255.1 Bacteroidales bacterium | reverse complement strand
GGCTCAGCAACACGGCTTTCTGAATGGCGGTTTGCACCCCATTTGAAAGATAAATGTCGCCCCCGGAAACTTTCGGGATGCTTTGGATTTGTTTATCTACAATCTGCTCTATCAGTTTAGGATTTCCTTCCTGTTTTTTTATCAAAAACGGAATCACATTCTCATCCATATCCAGAATAGCTTTTAGAATGTGCAGATTATCAATTTTTTGTTGCTGATTGTTCACGGCTATCATCTGCGCATTGGCAATCGCTTCTTGAGTTTTTATGGTTAAATTATTCATATTCATGGTATCATTATTTTAAAAATTTATCTTTTACTAGCAATAATTTTGCCAAGATTAACCGCATGACAAATTGACAGAACCTCTGAAAAATAAAGCAATAAAAAGCAATAAACCATAACTTTTCGTATATTTGCAGCGATTTCTCAAAACTAAATATATGGCAGAAGACAACGATATTATTCAAGATGAAATGAATGATAAGGAGACTCCCGAACAATTTACAGAATCATCTGACTTGCACAATATTATTCATGTGCAATCCATGTTTGAGAATTGGTTCTTGGATTATGCCTCTTATGTTATTTTAGACCGAGCTCTACCCGATGTGTACGACGGTTTAAAGCCCGTTCAACGTCGTATTATGCACTCCATGCAAGAATTGGAAGACGGTAGGTATAACAAGGCCGCCAATATCATCGGGAATACGATGAAGTATCACCCTCACGGCGACAGCTCTATCGGAGATGCCATGGTACAATTGGGACAAAAGCTGTTGACCATAGATACTCAAGGAAACTGGGGAAACATTTTAACTGGCGACTCGGCAGCTGCCCCACGTTACATAGAAGCACGGCTTTCCAAATTCGCCCTCGAAGTGGTTTTCAATCCCAAAACCACCAACTGGCAAATCTCCTACGATGGAAGGAACAAAGAACCCATCGCCCTTCCAGTTAAATTTCCCTTGCTGCTGGCACAGGGAGTGGAAGGTATTGCCGTTGGATTGGCCACTAAAATCCTTCCTCATAACTTTAATGAATTGATTGATGCTTCCATTGCCATCTTGGAAAATAAAGATTTTGAAATATATCCCGACTTCCCCACCGGTGGTTCGGTGGACGTAAGCAAGTATTTAGAAGGGCAGCGCGGAGGAAGAATAAGAAACCGTGCCAAAATTACCATTCAAGATAAAAAAATCTTGGTAATCAACGAAATTCCTTATGGGACCAATACCAGTAAACTGATCAAAGATTCGATTACACCGGCTATTGAAAAAGGGAAATTAAAAATCAAAAAGATTGATGATAATACGGCCGCAAGCGTTGAAATATTGCTTCATCTATATCCGGGAGTTTCACCAGATCAAACCATAGACGCTTTATATGCTTTTACCGATTGTGAAATGTCTTACTCTACCAATGCGTGTGTGCTTTATGAAGGAAAACCCAATTTCATGTCGGTGAAACAAATTCTACGTATTAATACAGCAAACACCCTACAATTGCTGAAAAGCGAGCTTGAGATTGAATTATCCGAATTAGAAGCACAATGGCATAAGATATCATTGGAAAAGATTTTCTTTGAAAAAAGAATTTATAAAGAACTGGAAAAAGACACCGATAGTTGGGATATTCAAATCAATAATATTGAAACCGCTTTCAACCCCTATCGGCACTTGTTTAAACAGGAAATTATCAGAGAGGATGTTCTTAAATTATGTGAAAAACCGGTTCGAAAAATATCCAAATTCGACATCAAGGAAGCTGAAGCCAAAATTGCTGAAATAGAAACCAATATTGAAGAAATCAAAAATCATCTAGAACATCTTATTGAGTATGCCATTCATTATTTCCACCAATTAAAGAAAAAATATGGAAAGGAAAAGGAAAGAAAAACGGAAATCAAAAACTTTGATAATATCGTAGCAACGGCTGTTGCCGTTGCCAATCAGAAATTATATGTTGACAAAAAAGAAGGGTTCGTAGGCACTGCTCTCAAAAAAGACGAAGGAGTGGAATACGTTTGCGATTGTTCCGATATTGATGAAATCATTGTTTTCCGAGAAAATGGAAAATTTACCGTTAGCAAAGTAAGTGAAAAGCACTTTTTCGGGAAAGAGATTCTTTTTGTGGAAGTATTCAAACGCAATGATGATCGAAATATATACAATATGGCATATTCCGACGGAAACAACGGAACCGCCATGGTAAAAAGATTCGCTATCGGAGGAGTTACCCGCGACAAAGAATACGATCTCACCAAAGGAAAAGAAGGTTCGAAAATTCTTTACTTTACCTCCAATCCGAACGGAGAAGCCGAGAAAGTACGCGTTTATCTAAAAGCTAAACCCAAGCTCAAAAAACTTCAATTCGACTTTGATTTCAGTTCTATTGCCATCAAGGGACGCTCTTCACAAGGAAACATTCTATCACGTCACGCCATTCGCAAAATAGAACTTAATGAAAAAGGAGTTTCCACATTGAGTGCAATCAATGTATATTTCGATTCCAGTGTGATGAAATTGAATAATGAAGAACGAGGCAATCTTTTGGGTGCTTTCAAAGAAGCTGATAAAATCATTGCCATATATCAATCAGGATGTTACAGAATAACAGGTTACGATACATCCACCCATTTCGATGATGATCTGTTGATCATCAAAAAATTCAAATCTCAACAAATTATTACGGCAGTTTATTATAATAAAAAGGAAGATCGGTATTTCCTCAAACGTTTCAATCCTGAAAATAACGATAAAAAAACAGACTTTATTTCGGACGACAAAAATATAAAATTGATTATCGCTTCCATCGATTATTTACCACAAATCAAAGTTCACTATTATCTTAAAGATCCGAAAGAAATGGTATCCGAACTCATTTCTTGTGCAGATTTTGTGGATATTATGAACATGAAAGCCAAAGGAAAACGAATCAATTTAGGAACAATTAAAAACATTGAATTGGCAGATCCACTTCCCTATGAAGAAGAAATAGAAGAAGCAGATGAGATCAGCGAAGAGTTGGATGCAGATGAGATCATTGACAACGTTGATATTGCCGTGGCAAAAGAGATTTTTGAAACCATTGAAACGACAAAAAAAGAGTCTAATAAAAACAATTTAGAGGAAGATTGGGAACAGTTAACCTTATTTTAATGAATTTGAAAATCAAAATTTCTTGTCTCCTTTATCTCCTTATTATCGGAATAATATGGTTGGTTCATTCATGCAAAGAAAAACCCGATGAATATACTCCTACTTATTATAAACTTCAGATTCCTAAATTTTTTCCAACCAAACTTAATATTCCTGCTGATAATCCTTTAACGGTAGAAGGAATTGCATTAGGAAAGCGACTCTTCGAAGATTCTCGATTGTGCGGCTATCTCGGTGCCAATCCTGACTCAATGATGAGTTGTGCCACTTGTCACGTACAAGCTCATAATTACGATGTAGGCATGGACAATCCCAGATTTCCAAACGGAGTTACCGTGGGCCTTTCAGGCATTCCTACCCCACACAGTCCGATGCCACTTATCAACTTGGTTTTCAATCATGAGGGATATTTCTGGAATGGGATGATTCATCCTTCCAATCCAAATCCTGTCCAAAGAACGTTAGAAGATGTGGTAAGCATGGGAATCAGGGCACCACACGAAATGAACAGTACCGTTGACAAAGCCGTAGCCGCCATTCAAGCACAGACAAGTTATGCCGAATTATTTCAAAAAGCTTTTGGAACGCCAGAAATCAATATAGATAGAATCGAAAAAGCCATCGCACAATATATTCGAACTCTGATTTCTTCTAACTCCAAATTTGACCGATATATGCGAGGAGAAGCAGAACTTACGTCTCAAGAACTCAGAGGATACGTACTTTTTACAACCGAAGAAGGGGCTGATTGTTTTCACTGCCACGGCGGAGACGGAAGCCCTTTATTTACCACCAATCTATTTTATAACAACGGATTAGACGGTTCATTTCATGACACAAGAGATCGATATAACGTTACTGGAAATCAGCAAGACATGGGAGCTTATAGAGTTCCAACACTCAGAAATATTGCCGTTTCCGCCCCCTATATGCACGACGGAAGATTCAAAACATTGGATGAAGTGTTGGATTTTTATAATTCGGGGCTTGTTAATTCGCCATACATTCATCCGTTGATGCACAAAGTAAATGACGGCGGAATGCTCCTTACTCCAAGTCAGATATCAGATCTAAAGGCTTTTCTTCAAACTTTAACAGATGAATTTTTTTTACAAAAGTCTCCTTAATTTTATCTCATACGACTCTCTTTTCCTTCTTTGTCAATCAGAATTTATCAATATAAAAGAACTATATTTTATTATTCTATAAAAACAATATCCTATGAAAATATATACCAAAAACGGAGATCAAGGGGAAACGTCATTAGTAGGTGGCACCCGAATTCACAAATATGATGACCTCCTAGAGGCTTACGGCACTGTTGACGAACTGAATGCTCATATCGGATTGATTCTATCGGAAGAAGAGATTCCTTTTCTAACTATTGTGCAAAATCATCTCTTTACCATGGGGGGTATGTTGGCTACCGAACCAGAAAAATGGGAACAATATTGGCAAAATTCAGACTTTACCGTAGCTCTATTTGAAATTGAAAAAGAGATTGATCGTCTTTCTGAAAAATTGGAACCTTTTCACCATTTTATTCTACCGCAAGGTTCAAAATTAATTTCTGAAATTCACATTTGTCGCACAATTTGTCGTCGTACCGAACGAAAAATTGCAAAAATTTTATCCAAAAATGAACACTATTTGCTCCTCTTGAAATATCTAAACAGACTTTCGGATTATTTCTTTATTTTGGCAAGATTTTCACATAAAAAACAAAATATTCCTGAAAAATACTGGAATTCAGCAAAATAAAATTTAAACAAGACTGTATTTATATAGAAATTAGTATTACTTTTGCACCCCATTAAAAAACGCAAAATTAATAATAAAAACTATGTATTGGACATTAGAATTAGCTTCAAAATTGGAAGATGCTCCATGGCCGGCAACCAAAGATGAGTTGATTGATTATGCACTTCGTTCAGGTTCTCCGATGGAGGTAATTGAAAACCTCAAAGAGATAGAAGATGAAGGTGAAATTTATGATACAATCGAAGATCTATGGCCTGATTACCCTACTAAAGAGGATTTCTTTTTCCACGAAGATGAATACTAACAAAAAGGCTACCCGATTGGGTAGCCTTTTTGTTTATGCACACTCTATTTTTATAAAATCTTGCATAGATTTTGAGTAGCAGCCATTAAATTTTATTTTTTAACATTTTTTTGATCATTATAATTCTTGGGAACAGGAATACCTTGTGTATAAATATCGTTCACATTACAACAATTTGAAATAGAGAAAATAAAATCGTTTTAATTTTATAAAAATAACGTGAAACAAAAAGTAATGGTTCAACTATTTAGATCGGTATCTATACCCTGATAGTAAAATAAATCATTATTTTTTATCTATCAACATCGAAATATAGAAAATTCGGGCAAATATTAGAAAATGTGTAGCATAGAAAATCGACATGAAAACAAAAATCAAATCAATGATCTATTTTTATTTTCAACTATTTTCCCGAAAAACAGAAGAAATGCCATCTTGGCGACGTCTCATTTTACTCAAGGTGCTCAACTAGAGCAATAATGTTGGGGTACGTAACTTCAGTATATAGGGATTATGATAATTTTTAATCATAGTACTATCTCTCAGCATTAAAAAATCATGTTCCTGTTCGCAATCCAAACTGATATTTTTATAACGGGCAAAATAGGGATAAAGCCTCCATTCTTCAAACATGGATTTGTCTATGCCAATAGTGGTATGCTCAGGAATATGAGGCAGTAGTTGGTGAATGTCTATCAACAACTGTCTGTCTTGTGAAATAGTTCCATAATGAACTATGATTGAACCAACTCCACCCAAAACCAGTAACAGAGATATAATATTCAGAATTTGGGTTGCTTTAACAGAAATGCGATTGACGAGTTGTTGTAATGGGGAGGTGAATATACAAGCCCAAGCAATCGCAAATAAAGGAAATGATGCTAACATATAGAAATTCCTTTGTTTCAGACTAATCATAATAGGAAGTACACCACTTAAAGCCGTTATCATTAAAAACCAAAACATTTTCTTATCTGTACGATAAGCTTGAAACAGGATTTTAGCTTCACATTTCCAATTGTATAGAAACAGAATACATAAAACAGTAAGATGAGGAATAGAGTTTAATAGTAGTTGTAGCACAATATAAAACCGCGTGTCAACGGTAATCCAAGTTTGTGAAGCATTCAGAACTTGTTCTTGTATATACAATTTTATATATAAATACGATTCTGGCATCAATATAAACAAAATAAGACAAGGAACAAGCAGACCCATCAGAATAAGTCCTGTTTCTTTTATGATATTCCAAAATTTCTCTCTAAACAAGATGACATAAACACAAGGCATTACCAAAGTAAACAATCCCGTAACTCCTTTTGAAAAAAAGGCCAAACAGATCATGAAACCGGCAGTCAAAAGCCAATACTCATCATTTTGTTTTTTATAAAGCAAATAACACCATAACGAAGCTATGACAAAAATAGACATGGTATTTTCGAGCAAATTGTTGGGAAGTGCCCACAAAACCAAAGGGAAACAGAACCACAATAAAAGGGGAATCCATGCCGTAGCTATTTGTTTACCTAATGTTTTCCATATTCCTATCATCAAAAAACCAGTTATCAAAAAAGTAGTTACGGAATAGAGTTTATCGAAGTATAGGTTGTTTCCAAAACAGTTGTAAAACAGAGCTTGCAAACCAAAAACCAAGGGTAGATGTCCATAAAATTGAGAAAACAAGGTTTCACTCATTTTAAGAGACCAGAATGAACCTATTCCCTGAGCTAAATTATGACTAATAGCAGCATAATCCAATCCATCAAAAAACATACCTTCTGCCAATAAATATGGACGAATGGCAAACAACAATAAAGCGATAGTAAACATGATAAAGGATCGATTGTGGCGCATTTTTATTTGTAATAATAAGAAAAAATATTAATTTATTAGTAACCATTTCATTATTCTAAATAATACAGACAAAAACACATCTTTTTGATTTAAAGATACCTTTATTGTTGTTTCAAAAATATCGGTATTGATTTGTTAAATTCAATACTCATTTAGATTTGTAATAACAACTGTATAAAATAGAGCAATGTATTTTCGACACAAACAAAAGTCCATAAGCTACTTTGCACAGTTTTAAATTCCATCTAATTATCAATAATAGAGGGAAAATTTTCATTTCATGATTACTTGGGGTAATGTAGCTAATTGTTGAAAATCAAACAAACGCCATATAGCAGTAAATAATTCATTACTAATAATTTAGAATAAATATAATTTGTAGATGGAATATATTTAATACCGAAATAAAGTGAAAAACACATAAATAAAGTTTTAAGAAAATCATTGAGAAAACGCATGTCATTGAACTGGTACAAGATAAATTAATAATTTGGACCTATTCACGTAAATAAAAAGGCTACCTAAAAGATGAGGTCTCTTAGGTAGCCTTATTAAATTTACTGTATATTATTTTTCAATTCTAATTCGAGCATCCACAGCGGTAAGCCCTTTGGGTGTTCCTAACAATGGATTTAAATCCATTTCGGCAATTTCAGGAGCAGCCATTACCAAAGCAGAAACTCTGGCTACCGTTTCTGCAAATTTATCTTCGTTAACGGGATCCTGTCCTCGCACTCCTTTGATAATTTTATATCCGCGTAAACCCTTAATCAACGATTTGGCTTCTTCCTCATTAACTGGCGATAAAGCTGCTTTCACATCTTTCATCACTTCCACAAAAATTCCGCCCAACCCAAATAACACCTGATGTCCAAATTTTTCTTCACGGGAAGCTCCTATAAAGACTTCCGTACCAAATAACATCGGATACATTTCCACTGCATAGGTTTCGGGAATTTTAATCAATCTATTAAACTCACGAATTACGGTCTCCTCCTCTTTCACATTTAATACCACACCACCCACATCCGATTTATGTACAGGACCTACTACTTTCATCACCAAAGGATAACCAGCTTTACGAGCAAATTCAACCGCATCAGCTTCTTGATCTACTTCTACTTCCATTTTACGTCCGATACCCGCGGCATCCAATAAACGGCGAATATCTTCTAAACCTAAATAACCATTTTCACAATTATCCACCACCTCGCGAATAGCAACCAAATCAATTTGAGGCATTTCCGGATTAATAGGTTGCGGTTTCGGGGTATTAACCACCTTTGCTAAGGCATTTCCAAAAACACATTCTTCGGGAAAGTTGATACGATGTTTATTCTGAATAAAATCGGCAATTTCGTCTTTTACATTCACAATAGAAGGCAATATTGGGAAAATAGGTTTTTTACAACTTTTCATCTTCTGGTCAAGCACTTCATAAACTTCCCAATTGGGGAACAAACCGGGTGATCCGAAGATCACAGCCATGGCATCAATATGATCAAATTTATTTTCACAATAATCAATAATAGTTCCCAATTGTTCGGCCGTACCAGTGGCTAAAAAATCGATTGGATTTCCAACTGCTGAACCAGCAAATAACTTTGTTAACAATTCTTCTGCAGCTGGACCTTCAATATGAGGAACTTCCAAGCCATTGTTCGACAAAGCATCTGTAAGCATCACAGCAGGGCCTCCTGCATGGGTAATAATGGCGATATTTTTACCTTTTACTTCAGGGTGCATGAAAATAGAACAAACTGTCGTAAGTTCTTCACGATTTTGGCAGCGTACAATGCCAGCTTTACGGAAAAGGGCATCCACCGCTACATCAGAAGTGGCCAACGCTCCGGTATGAGAAGAAGCAGCACGGCTTCCGGCAGCAGACCCACCCGATTTAATAGCTGCAATTCTACATCCTTTATTGATCAACGAAGTAGCATGTTTTAACAATTTTCTGGGTGCACGTACATTCTCCATGTATAACATAATAACATGCGAACTGGTTTCAGGGTTAAAAGTGTCGTCTAAGTGCTCCAACACATCTTCAATACCCATTTGAGCAGAGTTACCCACTGCCCACACGCTGTTAAACGACAAACCGTTGGTCATTCCATATTCTTTGATAAATACGGCTGTTGCACCCGATCCCGTAATAAAATCAACTCCCTTGGAGTTCAGCGGCGGAATAGGGGCATCAAAAGCACCACAATAATGAGTATTAAGAAAACCTGTACAATTGGGCCCTATTAAACTACCATTTACGCTATTAACAACATCCACAATACGCTTTTCAAGCATAGCTCCCTCTTCATTTTCTTCCGAAAAGCCGGCAGAAAGGATGATAAAACCACCCGTCGCTTTTTCTTTAGCCAATATTTCTACTGTAGCTGGACAATATTTAGCGGCAATCGCTAAAATAGCGCAATCCACTTGGGGCAAATCTTCTACTTTTTTATAGCATTTTATTCCCTGAATTTCATTTTCTTTGGGATTCACTACATACACCGTTCCCTTAAAACTGCTATTCAATAAATTTTTCAATACTTTGCCACCCGGTTTTTGCACATCATTTGATGCTCCTACTACCACAATACTCTTAGGAGCTAATAATTTAGGATTAATCATAATTAATTATCTATTATATTTTTGAATTACTAATTTTTCATCGATAAATATCTATATTTCAACAGCATAATCTATTAAACGAAGAGATGCAAAAATACGAAATATTTTGTTCAAAACAATCGCGCACCCTATAAATAAAGTGTTACCATTCTCCATTTTTTCGTATTTTTGTTATCTTTTAAAAATCAACATAAAAAGTCACAAAAAGCAAAATATACTACCATAATTACGCAGCATACTTGTATTTCCATATTCATATCAAAAATGATGAGTATTTGGTAAATCTCTTTCATAAACAGATTATGAATGTTCTCCACACTTTCACATCCATGCTGCAAAATAATTATATAAAAAAATAAAATAAAAATAGTTACACAACTTCAACAAAGTTTTACCGGATCCCGATGATCAAAAATAAAAGAGTACTTTATAAAACAGAATCACTATTTATTGATTTAAAAAAATGCAAATGAGAAAATTTTTTAAAGAGTTTAAAGAGTTTGCCATGCGTGGCAATGTAATGGACATGGCCGTAGGAATTATCCTCGGGGGAGCTTTTGGTAAGATTGTAACCTCTTTGGTCAGTGATATTGTAATGCCAGCTGTGGGGATTCTCATCGGAGGGGTTAATTTTACCGACCTCAAAATCGTATTAAAATCGGCCTATCTGGATACCACCGGGAAAGAGATTCCCGCTGTTACCATTAACTATGGCAATTTTATTGAAATATTGATTGATTTTGTCATTGTAGCTTTTGCCATTTTTATTGCCATCAGAGCGATTAACAAACTTTCTTTTCTCAGAAAACACGAAGAAACACCTACTCCTGCTTCAGAGCCACAAGTAACAAAAGAAGAACAATTACTTACGGAAATAAGAGATTTGCTAAAGAACAAATAAGTTCTCATTGCAAAACAAAAAAGGACTGAAAAATCAGTCCTTTTTTTATCAATAAGCCATTGCTTTAACCTTATTCTTTCACTTCTTCTATTGGAGTTTCAGCAGGAGTGGCTTCTTCAACTACAACAGGAGCAATTTCTTCAGCTTTGGTAGCGGCTTTTTTGCTACGTCTGGTTTTAACTGCTTTCTTTTTAGTTTCACCTGTAGTGTAAGTTTCATTATAATCAACGAACTCAATAATACACATTTCAGCATTATCTCCTTGACGGAAACCGGTTTTTAAAATAC
>JAVWBZ010000031.1:0-10937 GCA_036649255.1 Bacteroidales bacterium | reverse complement strand
GTACCAACGTGCCGAGGTAAATTATAGAAAGTCAATGGAAGCAACCAAAAGTTATGACAAGGCACATTACAATTTGGGTAATTCTTTGTATCGACAAGGAAAGTATGAAGATGCGGCACAGTCATTCGAATATGTGGCCAAACAGGAATCTTCCAGTCGGGATATTCGTTCTAGGGCTTTTCATAATTGGGGCAATTCTTTATTGAAACAGGAAAAATATGAAGAAAGTATTCAGGCTTATAAAAATGCCTTGAAGATGAATCCTTCCGATATGGATAGTAAATATAATTTGGAATACGCCAAAAAAAAGTTGATTCAGCAGCAGCAGCAGCAACAAAATCAAGATAAAAATCAAGAACAGCAGAACCAACAACAACAGCAACAACAACAGGGAAAAGATCAAAAAGATCAGAAAAAAAAACAGGGAGATCAGCCGCAACCGTCGCCACAACAGAAAGATCAACAGGACCCAAATAAGCAGCAACAGCCACAACCATCGGCAGCCCAACGCCAAAAAGAACAGGATAATAAACGACAGTTGGATGCTTTGCAGCAGAATGAACGAAATACTAAGCAGAAAATCAATCAACAGGAGATGCAAAAAGGAGGTAAAGTACACCAGGAAAAAGATTGGTAATATTTTTTTAAATAGGAAGGAATTCTTATGACTGTTTTTTAGTTCTCATTTTCAAAAAAATAGTATTTTTGCAGTCATAAATAATGAATCCATGAAAAAAGATCATACAAAAAAAGATAATCAAGATAATTCTAAGAAAAATGTCAAAAAAATCAAAGTTGCGGTGTTTTGTATTGCGGCAATTTTGATTTTTTATTTAGGCACTAACTTCTTGAAAGGAATTGATGTGTTCGGAAGGAAGAGTTATTATTATGCTGTGTTTAACAATGCAGGCGGATTGCAGGAAAGTAATCCGGTTTCTATAAATGGTTACAAGGTGGGGAAAGTCACCCATGTGAAACTAATAAGCAATAATCCCATTAAAATTTGTGCCGAAATTTTAATTACGGAAGAGCTAGAGGTTCCCATTGATTCCAAATTTGAAGTGGCTCCCAAGGATCTTTTAGGCGGAACCGTTGTCAACCTTATCTTGGGCACTTCGCCGACATACGCTGCCAGCGGGGATACATTGGCTTGTTATGTGGTTCCTCCGGTGACCAACGGGCTTGATGATATGAAATCAAAATTAAATAATATTTTGGCTTCGGTAGATACCATTGGGACCTCTTTAAAAGAGGTGATTAAGCTTGACGGTGCACAAGATTTGCAGCAAATTTTATCCAATATCGAGCAATCAACGACTCATCTTAATACTATATTGGCTCAAAATAAATTCAAAGTGGGAGAAATAGTTTCCAACTTTGAAACATTTAGCCAAACATTGAAAAAGGCTACTCCGGAGTTGAAAATGTTGGTTGATAATTTTGAATTGATTTCCGATACATTGGCCAAAGCCAATGTGGGAAATATATTGCGTAATGCCGATAAGGCCGTATCGGATATTGAAGCCATTGTAAACAAGGTGAACAGTGGAGAAGGCGCTATGGGGAAAATTTTAAATAATGATACGCTTTATCAGAATTTAGATGCAACCATGTGTAGTTTGAATGCTTTGTTGATCGATCTTAAGGAAAATCCGAAAAAATATGTAAACATAACGGTTTTCGGGAAAAAAGATAAAAGCGAAAAAACGGCCGAGAAAGCCTTGAAAGAGGCTCAAAAAGCTGCAAAGAAAAGAGAATGAATTAATTAAAAATAGATTAAAATAATGAGCTTAGAAATTACAGGCAGACTGATTCAAAAATTAGAACTTCAGTCGGGAGTTGGTAAAACCGGCAATAGCTGGCAAAAACAAGAATTTGTTATAGAAACGATAGAACAGTATCCTAAGAAAATTTGTGCTAACCTTTGGGGAGATAAAATAGAGATGCTTTCACCATTGAACGTGGGAGATACGGTGATGGTTTCTTTTGCATTGGAATCAAGAGAATTTAACGGAAAATGGTACACCGATGTAAAAGCATGGAAAATAGAACGCCCGGCTGCTGCTCCTGCCAATGCACCTAAACAAAATACCTCCTCCGCTTCGGTAGACAATTTCCCTGAAGAGTTTGCTACTTTTATTGATGAAGGTGTTGATGATGGCTTACCTTTTTAACCATGTACGGCGTTTGTAATATTTCGGTCATTCCTCTGAGAGCGGAACCTTCTCATAAAAAAGAGATGGTTTCTCAATTGTTGTTCGGAGATCTCTATCTGATTTTGAAAGAAGAAAATGGTTGGATGAAAATCAAAACAACCGATTGTGGCTATGAAGGCTGGATGGAGAAAAAAATGAACAACCCTTTCCGGGCGGAAGAGGTGGACCATTATTTGACATCGAAAAAATATATGGTGCGAGATTATCTTTTGACAATGAAGGATCTTGAATCTGATATTACATTTCCTGTTTTTAGAGGATCTTCTTTTCCCTATCCACAAAATGATAAATTGACGTTGGGAAATAGCACTTTTACGCTGCAGTTGCCGCCTGTTCCGGTTTACGCCGAACAAACCGATTTATCTGATAAACAAGTAAACTTGATACAATTTGCTTCTTCTTATTTGAATACTCCTTATCTTTGGGGAGGGAGAACTCCGGCTGGCATTGATTGTTCCGCCTTTGTTCAACTGGCCTATAAAAGTATCGAGATCGATTTGCCTCGCGACGCTTCACAGCAGGTAGCATTCGGAGAAGGAATTGATTTTATTGATGAATCGCAAGTTGGCGACGTGGCCTTTTTTCAGAATGAAGAAGGAGCTATTGTGCATACGGGAATCGTCTATGACAAGAATAAAATTATTCATGCAAGTGGAGTGGTTCGCATTGATGCTTTAGACCAAACCGGTATTTTTAATAAATACAGTGAGAAATATACCCACCAACTCAGAATCGTTAAACGTATTTTATAATTACAAATGATTGATAACGATAAAATTACACTTCGAGCTTTGGAACCTGCCGATGTTGATTTGTTATATCGTTGGGAAAATGACATGGAGGTTTGGAAAGTGAGTAATACTTTGACTCCCTTTTCTAAATATACACTTGAAGAGTTTATCAAAACTTCGATGGAAGATATCTATACCTCCAAACAGTTGCGGTTGATGATAGAGGAAAAAAATTCCCAAAAAACGGTAGGTATCATTGATGTTTTTGAGTTTGATCCCTATCACCAACGCGCCGGTATTGGAATTTTGATGGATTGCCCGGCAAGAAACAAAGGCTATGCCCAAGAAGCCATTTCACTGTTGATCCATTATCTGTTTCACGTATTGAAATTACATCAAATATATTGTAATGTATTGATCGATAATGAAAAAAGTTTACACATCTTTCAAAAAGCAGGTTTTAAGATAGCAGGATTGAAAAAAGATTGGATTTTAACGGATGACGGATATAAAGATGAATATTTATTGCAACTTATTCGGGTAGAAAAATGAAAAAAAAACTGTTTATGATGGCTATTTTCCTGTTATTGTTGGCAATAGCTGTGGGTGGATATGCTTATTATGTGATCTGCACTCCCAATACTCAAAAGGTATCTTCGGTATTATGGATTCCGCAAGAGGCTTCTTTTCAACAAGTGGTGGATTCGTTGAAAGCCCACGACATGATCAAAAATGAAAAGAATTTTCGCTTGGTGGCAAAATTGATGAAATATGAAAGGGTAAAGCCGGGGAAATACAAACTGGAGGGAAATAGCAGTAATTATGAACTTGTACGTATGTTGCGGAAGGGGCAACACCATCCTGTTAAATTTACTTTTAATAATGTTCGAACTAAAAATCAATTGATAGAAAAGATTGGAAATCGGTTTTTCTTTGAACCGAAAGAATTGGAATCCTTGATAAATGATCCCCGATTTTTAGAATCATACGGATTGACAACGGAGAATGTAATGACTGTTTTTATTCCCGACAGTTATGAAATATTTTATGATGTAACAGCTCGTGATTTTTTTGAAAAAATGTATGCTTCCTATCAGAGATTTTGGACAGACAATCGAAAATCATTGGCACAAAAAATGGGATTAACACCGATTGAAGTTGCTATACTGGCTTCTATTGTGGAAGAGGAAAATTACAGAGAAAGTGAAAAAGCCATTATTGCAGGTTTGTATCTTAACCGATTGAATATTGGAATGAAATTACAGGCGGATCCTACGGTTAAGTTTGCGGTAGGCGATTTTTCGCTGAAAAGAATTTTGCTGAAACATACGGAGATAGATTCTCCCTATAATACATACCTGTATCAGGGATTACCGCCTGGTCCTATCAGGATTCCCGAACGTTCGACCCTTGATTCCGTATTGCATTACACGCATCACGATTATCTGTATATGTGTGCCAAAGAAGATTTGTCGGGGGCTCATAATTTTGCGAAATCACCTTCGCAACATGCGGCCAATGCAGCAAAATATCATCGTGCTATTAATAAATTGAAAATTAGGAAGTAATTGATTTTTTTGTATTTTTGCGAACACTGTTATATAGTAGGAGAGCAGTCGTTCTTTTTTTGGGAAAAACAATTTTAAATCCATACAACTATGAAACAATTTCAATTATTTTTTAGCCTTCTATTTTTACTTTTTGTAGTAAAGATTACGGCACAAACGAGCCAAAATTACCGTATTGTTGAAAATGATGCAGATAAAATTAAAATTGCATTTTCGACTGGTGATATTCAATATCAAAATGTAAAAACAACGGTAGGAATGTTTACCAGATTAACAATGGAAAATTTCCATTCTTCCTCCGCGGTGGGAAATCCGGAATTACCTGTTATGGTCAACATGGTTGAAATTCCCCTTTGTGAAGAGGTTAAGGTGAAAATCGTCTCTTCTCATTATACGGATTATGAGGTGGCTGAATTGGGAATAGAATATCCGGTTTTTCCCGCACAACCTTCCTATGCAAAATCTTATGAAGGGCCGATTGATTTAATTAAAAATGAGGTTACATATCAAACCGACCGTTTCTACGGAGAGCCATTGGCATCTATAGAAAAGGGTGGCATCATGCGCAGTATGAATCTGGCCACCCTTTACATTGCACCAATCCAATACAATCCGGTAGCAGGAAAAATGAGGATATATGACCAATTGGAAGTGGAGATCTCTTTTGTGGGGGCAGATCTTCCAGCTACTTATCAAATGAAAAGTTTGCATGGAAATGGTGTCTTTTTGGCTGCTGAATCACAGGTGATCAATCCTACTATGCCTACCAATAGAGACGAAATTACATCGGCCCCCATTAAATATTTAATTGTGGCACATTCTATGTTTAGAGACCAGGATGTTTTATTGCAATTTATTAATTGGAAGAAAAGAATAGGTTATTTGGTAGAAGTGGCTTATACCGATGATGCCAATGTTGGTACGACCACTACTTCAATTAAAAACTTTATAAAATCACATTATACAGATGCCACCATAGCAAATCCTGCTCCTACTTATTTACTGCTTATCGGAGATGTTGCTCAAATTCCGGCTTTCAATAACCAAACCAGTGAAACTCATGTTACAGATTTATATTATGCCACCTGGACCAATGGCGACAATTTTCCGGATTGTTATTATGGCAGATTTTCTGCTCAAAATTTATCACAGCTCACTCCGCAAATTGATAAAACCTTGATGTATGAGCAATATACAATGCCTGATCCTTCTTACTTGGATAAAGCTGTTTTGGTAGCTGGTAGTGATTCCTATTGGAGCCCCACACATGCCAACGGTCAGGTAAATTATGCCAATACTTATTATGTCAATTCGGCCTATGGTTATTCTACTGTTTACAAACATCTTTATAATAGCAGTTCGCAGGCTGCTACTATTAGAACTGAAATAGGAGAGGGGGTAGGTTTGGCAAACTATTCGGCACATTGTGGTTCGGAGGGTTGGTCAGATCCTCAATTTGAAAATACTCATGTTCCGGCGATGTCCAATCAGAATAAATATGGATTGATGATTGGAAACTGCTGTTTGTCGGGTAAATTTGATGATAATTCTTGTTTTGGTGAAACGCTTTTGCGTACACCCAACAAAGGGGCGATGGCTTACATTGGTGCTTCCAATAGCTCTTATTGGAATGAAGATTATTACTGGGCCATAGGGGTTCGTTCAAATTGTACGGCCAATCCTATCTATGTAGCCGATAATTTGGGAATGTATGATAAGTTGTTCCATACCCATGACGAACCTTATAGCTCTTGGTTTACCTCTAACGGAGCGATCATTATGGGTGGCAATATGTCGGTACAGGCTTCTACTTCCGACAGAAAATTATACTGCTGGGAAATTTACCACTTGTTCGGTGATCCCTCCATTAGAACCTACTTGACGATTCCTGACGAACTTCCTGTTACGGTAAATAATGTGCTGATGTCGGGAACCCAATCTCTTCAGGTGCAAACAGTTCCATACGCATACGTAGCGCTTACCCGTAATCTTGATTTGATTGCCGCTGCTTTTGCCGATCAGAATGGAATGGCTACCCTTAATTTCTCTACGGTTTTAATTCCGGGAAATTATGAATTGGCCGTTTCAGCACAAAACTATATACAATCTTTTAAATCCATTACGGTAATAATTCCATCGGGGCCGTATGTGATAGCTTCTCAGGTTGGACTCTCACAGGGTAGTACTCCAAAATACGGAAATACCATTAACATAGATTTGGAAGTAAACAATATGGGCGTAGCCGCTACCAATAACGTATATGCTAAAATATCCACATCATCTTCATCCGTCAATGTTACACAGGATTCTGTTTTTATTGGAACTTTGGCAGTCAATGAAATAAAAAATTTTGCCAATGCCTTTTCCTTGCAGATTGCGGGAAATATTGAGGATGGAACAGAGTTGCTGTATGATGTCGCCATCTATTTTGCAGGGGATACTTCTGCTTCACAACATCGGGTTGAATTGTTGGCTCCTAAAGTTGTGGCAAACGATTTTACTGTGATAGACGCATTGGGAAATAACAATGGAGTGGTAGAGCCAGGCGAAACAGTGAATGTAAGTATTGTCGTAAAAAATACCGGACATGCTGAAATCACGAATCTTTCGGCAACCCTCTCTTCGTATTATACGGGGATTGTCATCACAAATGCCACTCAAACCATCAACACATTAAATGTAAATAGTACTCAAACGGTTTATTATACTGTTCAAGTTGCCGATACTGTTCCGGAAGGTGCTGTTATTCCGCTCTATTTGATAACTGCCAGTGGACAATATCAATTTATGAATCTATATTATTTGTCGATTGGTGTTATTAGCGAAGATTTTGAAACGAATACGTTTAATCAATTTGCTTGGACAAATGGCAGTTATCCGTGGCAAATTACCAATACGGGAGCTTATGCTGGAAGTTACTGCGCCCGCTCAACTAATAACTTATCTCATAATCAGAAATCGGAATTATCTATTACTTTGAATGTGTTAGCAGATGGTGAAATATCTTATTATAGAAAAGTGTCATCGGAATTGGATTATGATTTGTTTAGTTTTTATATTGATGGAGAAATGCAGGAAGAGTTGTCGGGTACCGTTAATTGGGGAAAAGCCACTTTCCCGGTGTCTGCCGGTACTCATACTTTTAAATTTGAATATGCCAAGGATTTTTCAGCTTCTGGTGGAAGCGATTGTGCATGGATAGACAATGTTTCATTTCCTGTTACCGGTGCCTTAGTGCCGATGGCTGGGGTTGAATTAACCGTTATGAATTATGAAATTGACAATGTCGTGGAGGGTAAATTACCTGTCAATACATTGTCAAATTTAACCATCCGATATGCGAATGTGGGGAATAAGGATGCCCATTATGTTAAAGCCCGTTTAACCACAACCAATCCTGATTTGCTGATGAATGGACAAAAAAAATCTCTTGAAACATTGGTAAATTCCATTGCGGCTGGTGAAAATACCTCCTCTGACTATTCACTTAACCTAAAAAGTGTGAGCCAAGCTACTACGACGGTAGATCTTATCTTCTCTTTGATTACACCTGTAGCCACTATAGACTATCCGTTTACTCTTACTTTTGGAGCTGCTTCCATGAACCAATACACCAGTTTCAATTATACGATATATCCGAATCCGACTACACAAAACTTGAATATTATAACGGAAGTGGCGCTTGATAAACTTGAAATTTTGGATATTTCTGGAAAAATAATTTATCATGCCAATCATTTAAATGATCTTAATATTTCCTTGAATATTGCCGATTTCCCAACAGGATTTTATTTGCTAAGAATGATTAATATTGAAGGACAGGTAGTGGTAAGTAAATTTATTAAACAATAAAATATGATGAATCATACGACTGATCAATTTGATAAGGTGGCAAAAAACTGTATGGAGATCTTTTCTAAAAAGGCTGTGGATTATGGTACGGCATGGAGAATATTAAGAACACCTTCTTTAACTGATCAAATCTATATCAAAGCACAACGCATCAGAAGTATTCAGGAAAAAGGAGTCGCTAAGATTAACGAAGGCATGATTCCGGAATTTATCGGAATTGTGAACTATTCGGTGATGGCACTTATCCAATTGGAAGTGGGAGTGGCCAATACGGTTGAAGAACTGATGAGCTCGGAAGAAGCCGTTATCTTGTTTGAAAAATATATTCATAAGGCCAAAGAACTCATGATGGATAAAAATCATGATTATGACGAAGCTTGGAGAAAAATGAGAATAAGCTCTTTGGATGATATTATCTTAATGAAATTATTGCGTATTAAACAAATTGAGGATCACGACGGAAATACCCTTATTTCGGAAGGCCTTGATGCTAATTATTATGATATCATTAATTACGCCATGTTCGCTTTAATAAGATTGATGGTAGAAAACGAAAAAGCATAATATATTAAAATACTAACTTGATATGAGAAAACAAAAAGAAGAACTTTGGTTGAAAATTATTCGAATTTTATTGGCATGTGTATTTATTTTTTCAGGCCTGATGAAGGCTGTAGATCCTGTGGCTTCGGCTATCAAAATTGATGAATATTTCATTTCGTTTGGAATGGCCTTTATGCATCCTTTTTCTATGTTTTTTGCAATAATGCTTAATATTGTTGAATTTACTCTTGGCTTTATGCTGCTTTTTAGAATTAAAGTCAAATTTACCTCTATTATTTACCTTCTTTTTATGATCTTCTTTTTGTGCTTGACACTTTGGTTGGCAATTGCCGAACATTTGGAAACACATTACGGATATAATTTCGGAGTGGTGAAGGATTGCGGATGTTTTGGACAAGCGGTGGAAATGAGCAATTTGCAAACCTTTTTGAAAAATATCGTGATTATGATTCCCACTTTGCTTATCCTCTTTAAAAGAAAATCGATTCCCGATATTCACCTTACCGAATTGGGAAAATGGTCATTTGCCTTTGTTGGAGTAATCATCGTATGTGGGATTCAATGGTATAGTTATCGCCATTTACCGATGATCGACTTTAGCAATTGGAAAAAAGGAGAAAATGTAACTGAAACATTTATTGAAAAACCTGCTGTTAAGAATATTATGTTTGTTTACCTTAATTTGACGGATAGTACCGTCATGAATCTTACGGAAGATGAATTGATGACAATCTCCGATAAAATCCCTGGCTTTTATGAACAATATAAATATCTGGATAGAAAAGACAGTGTTATTTCAAAATTAGTGCGTGCTAAAAAAGATGGATTTAATATGTTGGATACTGCCGGCTCGGATCACGCTTTTGAAATTCTGAATGTGAAAAATGAAGCCCCAGTTATGCTCCTGCTGATACATGATTTGGATGAAGTAAATGAAAAAGGAATCAAGCAACCTATCTTGAAAAAATTAGTGGAAGATTGCCAGAAACAAGGAATTGTTTTTGTAGGTTTGACCAACTCTTCCCAAGCGGAGATTGCAAAATTTAAAGAAATGTATCACCTTACTTTTCCTGTTTACCAGAATCCTATTGATCCGATTAAAGGACCTTTTATGGTAAGAGATGCCATTCGTTCAAATCCGGGTTTGATATTAATACAAAAAGGGGTGGTAAAAGATAAATGGGCTTGGCGTGACTTTCCGACGTATGAAGAGATTCAATAAAAAAAAGGGCTGTTTGAATTGTCAAACAGCCCTTTTTATCAGAATAAATTAATTAGTGTTCTATTTTTAAAAAATTACCCTTTTTGTCAAATACCAAATCAAGGTCGTTATTCAATTCTACGGAATACCCCTTTGCTTCCTTTTCAATCTTGGTGATGATATTCTGGCTGTATTTTCCTTTTACATAACTGCTGATTCCGGCAGGGATCAGATTGTTGGGAATGGCATTTTTCTTGCAATTTATTTCAGTCCAATTTCCATTTTTATCAAAATCGATTTCAGTTCCTGAGGTAAATTTTATTTCATATTTTTTTGATTCCAATACCTCATTTTCCACTTTGATATAAGAAATCTTATCTTGTGAAAAATAGGTGGAAATAAGAGTTTGAGCGGTTTGCGGAAGTTCGCTCACTTTGTTTAATACACGTTCTTGTGCACAACCGGTGGTAAAAAGTAATAGCCCTGCTACTACCGTTAAAATCATTCTTTTCATTTTTTATGGTTTTATGTTAATACTAAAAAGTAGGTAACAAAAGTAAAAACTGATTCTGAAATAAAATTGAAGTTTAGATAAGTTATGATGAGCGTACGGGAAAATTCTCAAGAAGCTACAAAAGCAACAGTTTTATGTTTTTTTTATTCTCGTTTTTGATAAAGAACTTGAAAATTTATATGTATTTGATTCAAAAGTTATTAACTTTAAAGATTATGGAGCACATTCAAGTCGTTCAAGATGTTTAGTTATTGGGGTAAGGAAAGATATACCAATTAACGTTGATGAACT